>JALOCA010000003.1 GCA_023227965.1 Lentimicrobiaceae bacterium
ATTTATGACGCATTGAACTACAAATATGCACCCTTCCTCCGAAAAAAATCTGTAGTGCCCAAGCCTCCTCCTCAAAAAAATCAATCCCTTGATAACATCCATTTTATTCCCGGATAACTGCAAAAAGGGTTAATATTTCAAGAACATTTACCATTGTTAAACCCAAATCGTTTAAAAATATGTAATTTGTAAATTATTATTTTGAGCGTAATCGAAAAGTGAAGAAAACACAACTTTTGTAACAGTTTTGAATAGTTATTCTAAATCCATCGTTAGAAAGTACATTAAATTGTTTATCAAATATTGATTTATAATTTTCTAATGATGATCGTCAGAAAATTCTTCATTTATTTCATTGATTAAACGTATTATATTTCAAACTATCAGTGTTTAAATGGCGAGTCTGGGATAAATAAATTAGTTTTCTAAAAATTTATTTCAGGCAAAACAATGGTGAAAGTTGTACCTTTTTCTTGTGTTGATTTAAATGTAATTTCACCACCGGTTTCAGTAATAATATTTTTTACAATGGCTAAGCCAAGGCCCATTCCCCCCGATTTTGTGGTAAAATTTGGAGAAAATATTTTTCCCATCTGGTCATCTCTAATTCCATGTCCGTTATCAGAAACCATTATAAATACTTTTTTGTTAAGTAATTTTATCTGAATATCAATCTTACCTTTTTCATTATACCCGATTGCCTGAATAGAATTTTTTATAAGGTTTACAAAAACCCTGTTAAGTTGTTTTTTATCTGCAAAAACATATATAGGTTGTACTTGCTCAAATACTATTTCTATATTATTAGATGTATTTTTGTATAAGTTAACTACATTTGAAATAACATCCGTTATTTCTATTTTTTCTTTTTTACCCTGAGGCATTTGGGCAAAATCCGAAAAAGCAGATGCGATATCTGAAAGTGCATCAATTTGTTCTGTTAAAGTTTGTGTGAAGGTTAATAGTCTTTTTTCCCAATCTTCAGCTTTATCATTCCAAGCTTTTTGAAGATATTGTACGCTCAGTTTCATTGGTGTTAGTGGATTCTTTATTTCATGTGCAACTTGTTTTGCCATTTCCTGCCAGGCATCCTCTCTTTCACTTTTAGCTAGTAACTTTGCACTGGTTTCTAATTTATCAATCATTTTATTATATTCCTCAACAAGACTTCCGATTTCGTCCTTAGGGTTCCTCCATTCAATATGTTCGTTTTGTTTTCCAAGTTTTATCTTGCTTAATTTTTCAATAATTAGGCGTAATGGCATTGTGATATGATTAATAACAATTAATGCAATCGTTATTGCCAGTACGATTATTATAATGTAAATGTTAATATATGATACAAGAAAGCTCGATATTTCTTGCTTATATTCTTCTTCTTTTGCAAAATTGGGTAAGTTTAAATATCCAATTATTTTATTTTGATAATTTCTAAAAGGGCAGTAGGCAGATAAAAATTTATAATTTCCGATATATTCATTTTGTACAAATAATGATTTTTTATTATTAACAAGTAATTTATATGCGTTTTCATTTATTATTTCAGATTGTAGCTTTTTTGCAAATATCTCTTTTCTTGAAGTAGCGATAAGCTGTCCATTTAAATTATACAAATTAATATCAGAAAAATATATATAAGATAATTTTACAAGTAAATCATTTAAATCTTGCGTTGTTTCCTTATTAAAATTAACTTTTGTAGTTAATTTATTTTCAATTTCAATTAAAACCGAATGTGTTTTTTCTCTTAAATTATCTTTATTCTTATCTGTATTTAAATCTGTAATATATTTTAATGAAGATATTCCGATTACCATAAAGGAAACAACGATTATACTAATAATAGATATTTGTATCTTGTCACCAAAACCTAAAGCAAGATATTTCTTTTTAAAAATGAAAATGTCTGCCAATTTCCATATTACTAACAATAAACAATAAATAATAAATAAATATGAGAAAGAAGCAATGTTTTCGATTGAACTTAAGCTCTTCTTACTGATAATGATACTTCTTTCTTGGTTTATTCTATAAAGTAAGTGATTGTATTCATTTTGATTAAAGTATGTAATCTGTTCTTTAGCTATAACATTATCTGTAAGTTTCGATCTGTAATAATACTTCCCAACATTTTTTGTTAATTCATTATTTATATAAAACGCATAGGAATAACCAGATAAATCAGGATGTTTTTCTGATTTACCACTTAAAAGTAATTCTGGATACCCCAATCCTCTTGGAATAAATTTCGAATTGAATTCGATATATAATGTAATGCTTTTCTTTTTACCATTGATTGGAATTACAGATAAATAATTAACCTCATCTGTTCCATTATTTATGAAATATATTTTCTCATTTAATGTTTTTTCTCCATTCTCATTTATTATTTTGTTAAAATAAGTATTACATCCTAAAACAACATTATCCGGTTGGATAGAAAGAAGTTTATTGCTATCACATATGGTTATATTAAAGTTATATTTTGCCAATAATCCATTTAAATATTTACTATTTATATAGTTGCAAATTGTTGATTCACCATTTTGATTATTCTGGTTTTTTGACACTATATTGTATAATATATCATCTTTTTCTATTTCTTCTATCGTTTTATCAAACAAATATTCTGCATATCTGTCCCTTTGATAACATATTTTTTCCGCTATTAATCTTCTCTTTCCTTTTTCCTTAAAATTATTCTCATTTTGCAGGTTAAACGAGGATATAAAGGCAAATATTAATACAATAAATATTAATTTGAAAGTATTTAAATGTTTCAATTTTGTTTTTTCAAATAAATAAAATACTATATAGAATAACAATAATGATAGTGCATTGACAACAATGGCTTTATTATCCAAATTAAGATATAAAAGAATAGAAACAAATAAAATAACCAAAATGGAATAATACCATTTATTTTTTTTATATACAATAATTCTATTTAATATTTTAAAAATCACATAAAAAGAATATACTGTTAACGCGATTATTATCAATCCAATAAAACTATAAATATCTAAGCTAAAAATATTATTAAAATCCAAAGAAAATGAAGAATCAATAACAAGTCTTTTAATTAATTCAATAATTCCTACATATAAAAAAGATGTAATAGTAATGAAACCCAATATAATTACAGAAGTTATTATCTTGCTCCTCGTTTTAAAAAGTAATAAATAATTCCGCTTAATAAATAATACTATAATTAATAATGTGATTATGTGAAGTAATGTATCTCCAAGTGAAAAAAGAAAATTGGAAGAAGCAAATAATATTGGACTGAAAATATCTGAACTGAAAACACAGGTTGGGAACCTGAAATATCCAACAACCCATCTTATAAGTAAAATATCTACTAAAAAAGAAAGTATAAAAAGATGAGGATATGGGAATTGTGGTCGTATCCGTTCATACAATACTCGTAAAAACGAAAGAAAGAAAATGTATGAAATTATAAATAATAAAGCTAATATAGATACTATTTGGGTAGGCATTTTAACTGCAATAGTTAACGGGATAGAAAACAGATATTCATTATTATAAGAGTATATTGCATTTGATTTTTCTTTAACAATATCTATTTCTTCTGGAATAAGAAATGCTCTCTCAAACTTATTTTTTAAATATTCATTATTTTCTTGATAATTATATTTAATTAATATCAGTACATAATATTCTATATCTTTTACTTTTCTACTTCTTATCTCATACCAGCCATTATTAAGTATTTCTACTTTTTCCCTAAAATAATTTGGATTTTTCACATAGACTATGGACGGAACATTCGTTGACCAGTATTTTAATGTGTCTTTTTTATAAATAATGATCGCCAGACCTTTTTTTTCAAAAACTTGTTCAAATCTATTTTCGGAAAAATAAGCTTTCGGATCCTTCTCGGAATTTTTTATCAATTCACTCAAAATTCCATCCGCAGCCTTTTCTTTTTTATGTAAAGTTTTTTCAATGGCATTCCTATATACTTCCCTCTGTTGATTTTGTTTCATAAAATAATTTATTAACAAAATATTTCCCAGAAGAAGCATAGAAATAAAAAACAGTATAAAAACGCTATTTTTTCTTCTTTTTGGAGAGCTCATTTTCTAAAATATTAAAAAACAATGTATAAATACGACTCAAAATAAAGCCTTCTTTTAAACTTTTTCAGCAAAAATGAGTGGTGGCACCACACCTAACCCAGCGTAAGCCGTAGGGTCTTATTTTTAGTTTTTATTTTTAATCACAAAAATCAGGCTAGAATAATTATTTTTTCTTTTTGCCTGACAATTTGATTTCAGTCCATTTAAAAATGCTTTCAAATAATTGTTCTTTCCCCTTTTATATTTTTCGCTTAATATGCTTACGTAAAATGCATCCAATTTCATTGGCAATACTTCTTGAATTTCGAAATTATATTTTTTAAAAAGTGTTTTTATTGATGATTTGCTAAAATGATAAAAGTGCCTTGGTACATCGTAAGCCGCCCAATATTTTTCATAAATTTTAGCATCTGGTGCTTCTGAATTTGGTACTGCGATAATTAATGTCCCATTTTTCTTCAATATTCTCTTTATTTGCAAAATCCGTTCTTCCAAATTTGCCACATGTTCTAAAACATGCCACATTGTAATCACATCGAACGAACCAGCCAAAAAACCATCAATAGTACATTCATCATTTACTTCGATTCCATAATTTTCTCTTGCAAAGTGCTGTGCCTTCTTGCTGGGTTCTATCCCCTGAGTCGTCCAACCTCTTTTTTTAAACTCATTCAAAAACTCACCCGTAGCACAGCCTATATCCAGAATTGCATTTCCATCGGTATTTTTTTTAACCAATAGATATTTTCGATGATGTGTATATTTTCGTACTGTTTTATAAACTACATCAAATAAACTTTTATTATCATCGGAATGCGATATATAGTCTGGAGAATTATAATAATTGCCTATTTTGCCTATTTCCGGGCGAGAATTGGTTAAAAGAAGGCCACATAAGCTACATTTTTGAATTGTAAATTCTTCTCTGGTCAAAAAAAAATCTTTGGTTTTAAGAAAGTTTTGAAATTGTTTCGATCCACAAACTGGGCATTGTTCTATCTTTTCCATAAATGTTGTTTCACGTGAAACTAAATTATCTGCCTAAATAAACTATTAATACAGAAATATCTGCCGGGGATACTCCACTTATTCTGGAAGCTTGGCCAATTGTTCTAGGTTTTATTTTATTCAGTTTTTCTCTTGCTTCAAAAGAAAGAGATTTCATTTGTTGATAATTAAAATCATCTTTAAGCTCAATATCTTCAAATTTTGACAATTTATCTACAACAATCTGTTCTTTTTCGATGTATCCGCCATATTTTATTAATATTTCTACCTCTTCCAAATGTTCACTTTTAAAATCAGGCAAGTCTAATAAAAATCTATTTAACGAATCTAAATGATTTTTTAAACACATTAAGTTAACTTGTGGCCGTAGTATCAAATTGACAATCTTTGTTTTTTGTGTTATTAATGCGGTATTAATATCTTCTAAATAATTATTCACATCCTCTGGCTGTACACTCGTTTCTTTTACAAAACGAATTATCTTTTCAATATTTTGTTTCTTTTTTTCAACTTTTTCAAGACTCTCTTTTGAAGCTAATCCTAAGTTATAGCCAAGCGGGGTTAATCGAATATCAGCATTATCTTGTCTCAATAATATCCGATATTCAGCTCTCGATGTAAACATTCTATAAGGTTCATCAACCCCTTTTGTTATTAAATCATCTATTAATACGCCTATATAAGCTTCTGATCTTGATAAAATAAAATCTTTTTTACTATTTAGCTTATTATGTGCATTTATTCCAGCAATCAAACCCTGACCAGCAGCTTCTTCATATCCTGTAGTACCATTTATTTGACCAGCGAAAAATAAATTCTCAACTTTTTTAGTTTCCAAAGTAGGTTTTAATTGTATTGGTGGGAAATAATCATATTCTATTGCATATCCAGGCCTGAATATTTTTGCATTTTCAAATCCAGGAATATTTACCAAAGCTTTGTATTGAATATCTTCCGGCAAAGAAGATGAAAAACCGTTTAAATAATATTCAACCGTATTCCAGCCTTCTGGTTCAACAAATAATTGGTGTCTCGTTTTATCAGAGAATCTTACAATTTTATCTTCAATAGAAGGGCAATATCTTGGGCCAACCCCCTCTATCCTACCAGTAAACAGGGGTGAATCGGAAAAACCAGTTTTCAGTATATCATGAACTTTGTTATTTGTATAAGTAAGAAAACAACTTTTCTGCTTGTTTAACCGTGGTGTATCAGAAAAGGAAAATCTTTGGGGGTATTCATCTCCTTTTTGTTCTTCCATTTTTGAAAAATTAATGGTCCTTCCATCTATTCTTACAGGTGTTCCTGTTTTCATTCTTTTAAATTCAAAGCCCAATTTATTCAAACATTCTGTTAAACCGTATGAAGAAACATCTCCCATTCTTCCTCCACCAAAATGTTTTTTGCCAATATAAATTATTCCGTTTAGAAAAGTTCCACTTGTAAGTATTACAGATTTTGTCTCTATCTCTAATCCAATAGCTGTTTTTACAGAAGCAATTTTGCCATCAATGGTATTTATTTCTGTTACCATATCCTGCCAGAAATCTAAATTAGGCAAAGATTCCAGTATTTGCCGCCATTTATAAGAAAACAACCAACGGTCGTTTTGAGATCTTGGGCTCCACATTGCAGGTCCCTTCGATTTATTCAACATTCTAAACTGAATCATTGTATGGTCCGTTACTATTCCCGTAAAGCCCCCGAGTGCATCAATTTCTCTTACAATTTGCCCCTTTGCAACTCCACCGATAGCAGGATTACACGACATTTGTGCAATGGATTGCATATTTATCGTTATAAGCAAAACGGAAGAGCCAAGATTTGCTGCAGCTGCAGCTGCCTCACACCCTGCATGCCCTGCACCTATAACGATTACATCATATTTTTTAAACATACCTTACTCTCGTTTCACGTGGAACATCAAACATTCATCTTCCATCCTTCTCATTTCCATTTTATCCCGTTTTGTTTTATCCTTAAAGCCTAACAAATGCAAAATACCGTGAATCATAACCCTTTCCAACTCATCGTCAAATGGAATACTCAAATTTTCAGCATTTTCTTTTACTCTATAAATACTTATAAATATATCACCAGAAATTTTTTTATTTTCGTTATAGTTGAATGTAATAATATCTGTTAATGTATTATGTTTTAGGTAACTTATATTCTTCTCTAATAAATATTCATCACTACAAAAAATATAATTTATATCACCCGCTGTTATTCCATATTTCTGAATAACAGATTTTATCCAGCATTTTACATTATTTTTTCTTTTCAAAGAAAACGTAATATCTTCATAAAAAAAACTAATCATTTTAGAATTTTATATTATACTCATTAATTTTTCTTTTATAAAATGATTTAAACTCCGGTATTTGAGTTCTAATCTTTTCTACATCATTTTCTTTATATAGTAATTCTTTTGAGTATTTTGCTTTATTCTGTAAGTAAGTTACATCAGCCTCCCTTGATTCTCTTTTTGTATCTTTTTCTCTTTGATCCAATGCCTTTTCTGATTCCAACATCCTTGTTAAAATTTCTTTCTGGCGTTTTAACGTTTCATTGGAAATATTTTTGTTAACTAAGTCTTTTTCCGTTTTTCCCATTTGGTTCGTTAAGCTTTTAAAAGTTCCGTTACCACCTCCTTCATCCTTTTGCATTTCATCGCTTAATTCCTGTAGTTGTTTTCTTATCGCCTCCTGCTCTGCAGCCATCCTTGCAAATTGTTCACTGTTTGACCTTGAATTTTTACCTTCTTTTCCGTTTTTCATTAACGATTGTTTCATTTGCTCCATCTGTTGGTTTAACTGCTGCTGCATTTGTTTCATCGTTTTTAAAGATGGTTTCCCAGCTCCAGGTTTTGTACATTTACTTTTCCCTTTCCCTGAACTTTGCATATTCATCTGATTCTGCATTTGCTTCAGTGCTTCATTCAGTAATAATGCAAGATTATTTACCGAAGTCATTATATACTGTTGCTTTGTAGCAGCTATACTAGTATTTCTATCTTCTAAATATTGTAACGTTTGATCTTGAGATAAATTAATATTAGATAGTTCTTTAAGGATAAAAGGTTGAATCATAATTTGTCTTTTACTTAAAGCAGTTAATGAATCTCCAACCATTTTAAAATCATCATTTATGTTTTTTTGTTCCTGAATTATTTTAAGATAATTAGGATCATTCATCGAAATTTTATTCGTCTTTTTTATCAAGTTTTCCTGCTGAAACGAAACTTCTATACAATTTTCCAGTATTTCCCTTAAGGCTGACATGTCTTCTGAAAGACTTTCATCTTCCATTTCCGCCATTTGTTTTTCCAGTTCCTGGCTTAATTCATCCATTTTTTCAGCAGCTTCTTTCTGGGGTTTTGTTGCCTTCGTGTTATTATTTTTGTTAAGTTTTTCTAAACTTTCTTCTATTTTTTTATCTACTTCTTTTTTTATTTCGTCAGCCTTTTCTAAATCTAAATTTTGATCCTGTTCCTTACTCTTTTCCTGCAATTCTTTTAAATCCTTTGATATATCATCAGAATTTTTTTTAATTTCTTCTTGTTTATTTATAAGATCTGTGTCTTTTTCTTGTTTTTTGGTTTCTTCCATTAAACTTTTTTGTTCATCGCTTAATTTCTTAACCTTATCAATAGTTTCTTCAAACTTTTTTTCAAATTGCAATTGTTTAAATAATTCCAAATTTCTATCTAATTCTTTTTCTAGTTCTTTAGCAGACATTTTCATTTTATCGAGCATATCGTTTACCTGTTTCTTATTGGCTTCTTCCAATAACTTTTTCATATCTTCGATCTGCGCCTTCATTTCATCAGGTAGCACCTCTTGAAATAATCGCTCAAGCTCTTTCTTTTTCTGCAATATTTCGTCACTATCTGTATTATACTGTTCTTCTCTTAAGCTTTTTTCTATGTTCTCTTTATTGATTTTCTCTATCCTTTCCTGAATTTGTTTTTGTTTATCTAATAAATTGCTCAATTGTTTTTTGTCCTGCCATGATAAGGTTTTTTTATCATATAACTTTTTTGTCAACTCGCTTATTTTCTGTTGTAATAATTTTGATTCTTCTATAGCTTTCTGAATATCATTTTGTATTTCCGTGTTACTTTTTTCTGTAGCCTTTTCCATTTCTTCTACAGAAGGTAATTTATAGGTCATTTTATTACTTTTTGTTTTCTTTTTTCCATTTACAGCATCATTATCTGAAACCTCAAAATAATATGTAATTTCATCTCCAGGTTGAATATTTAATTTTGACCAATCCACAGAATAGAAAAAATGTTGTTGTATTTTATCCTTTTCAATTAATAAAGTATCTAAATCATATTTATTTTTATCATCTTTTTTATAATAAAATATAAGATTGCTAAAACCATAATCATCTTTTATTGTACCATTAAAGTATAACCGATTATCATAAACAGAATCTCTAATTTCCTGTACATTTATCAAAGGATAAGCGTCTGGGATAACAATTACATTAAAAAAAAGTGAATCATTATTATTTATGAATTGATTAAGCGAATGTATAGAATACCTGCAACTCTTGCGAAATAACCTTGAGTAACCAAAAGTGTTGTCTTTTCCAGAATTCAGCGAAACCCGATTGCCATCAAAACTTAATCTTAACTGGCGGGTATCTTTTGTAAAAAATTTCCAGTTAACCAATGTTCCTTCCGGAATTTGTAAATCACCATTATTATAAACCCTTTCATTTACTTTTTTTATGTAAGCCGGATATACTAAGTTCTCTTCAAAACTCAATATTACAGGTTTTGGAAAAACTCTCAGTAAATAATCCCCGGATGTAAAACCATCTGCTAAAAGTTTAAAATCTATATCTTTCTGTACATTTTTAAAATCATAATGAAAATTTACAGTGTTGTCTTTTCCCGTTTTATAAACGGATCCATCAATTACAATAGATACTTCAGCCGGTATTTCCTCCCCCTTCAGATGTATTTTTAAATGAAAATCTTCCTGCTGAACAGCCTGAAGTGTATTATTTAATATCTCAACAGTAAAAGGAACCTTTTTTTCATACGGCTTATTGAAATGTATAATCCGGTTAGTCGGTTCTATAATCACTGCCGGAAAGGCTATTAATAAACAAAAAATGATGATCAGGGGCAAAATTGCATATTTCAGATATTTTTTGTTCTTCTTAAAATCAATGGCATTTAAAAAAGGAAATGGACGAATTCTTTCTATTTTCTGATTTATTCCAGCTTCAATCAGCTCTCTGCTTTCCGGCATATTTTCAGCAAGTTCATGCAGTTCAAGCGTATTTATAAGAACATCTTTAACTTCATTAAAATGATTTCCAATGATTGTTGCTGCCTGATCATGGGTAATGGTTTTTCCAATTTTTAATAACTTAAAAAATGGAAACAGGATAAATTTAACTATAAAAACAGAAATAATTAATAAAAAAGTATAAAAAAGTATTGTTCTGGCAGCAATTCCCAACCAACCATAATATTCTAACAGAACTATCAGCAAATATAAAATCAGCAGGGTGGAAGTAGAATAAATCGCGCCACGTAGTATTTGATTCTTATAATACTTTCGTATGAACTGATCTAACTTCTGTATTAACAGCCGGTAATTATCATTCTTTTCCAAGCTCAAAACGTTTTAATTTTCATTACTTTTGATTCCATCTAACCAAACCAGCAAAAGTACTCATAAATTGGTTTTTAAAGCTCAAATTTGGAAAATGAATCATGTCTCCAATTTCCCACATAAATTGAAGCTGATTTTATTATTACTTCTTGGGTTTAGCTGCCATGTGATGCCTCAAAATGCTTTGCGGGAATACAACCATTGGTTAGCCCCTAAAGTGAAACACGGTTCGGAAAACTATGATTCATTTTTAAACAAATATGATGTAAGTTTCTACAAAATTGATCTTTCCATGGAACGGTTTAATATCAACCTCTCCGGAAACACCACCATTTTGGCCAAAGTTACCTCTGCGGTTTTGGATACTTTTTGCTTTGAATTATCCTCTATAATAAGCATAGATTCGGTTTTATTTAATCAAAATGCATTTGTTTTCACAAGAAATGACGATTTCGTAATGATTGCATTGGATTTGCAACCTAAAAGTGGTGATCTAATCTCTGTTCAGGTTTTTTACCACGGAACACCTCCTTCTTCCGACGGATTTTGGGGCATTAAAAATGCTTATACCTACGACACGCAAATTACCTGGACTTTATCAGAACCTTTTGCTGCCAAATATTGGTTCCCATGCAAACAAGTGCTGGAAGATAAAGCTGATTCGGCTTATATTTTTATTACGACGGACTCAACCAGCAAAGTTGCTTCCAACGGTTTGCTTTGCAATGTTAAAAAACTTTCCAATAATAAGGTAAAATACGAATGGAAAACCCATATTCCTATTGCTTATTACCTTATATGTGTTTCTGTTTGCAATTACCAGGAATATAATTTCTATGTAAAGCCAGAAAATTACCATGATTCTATTTTTGTTCAGAATTTCATTTTAAAAACACCCAATTATCTTTTGAATAATAAAGAAACCATTGACCGGCTTCACGATTATCTGAACTTATTCTCCAATTTATACGGTTTATATCCCTTTAACAAAGAAAAATACGGCACCTGTATCACTGCTCAGACCGGCGGAATGGAACATCAAACCATGACTTCGCTTCAAAACCATAATTTTGCTCTTTCTGTTCACGAACTAAGCCATCAATGGTTTGGAGATAATGTTACCTGCGGCACATGGAATGATATTTGGCTCAATGAAGGTTTTGCCACTTACTCCGAATACCTTTCATATCAATATCTAAACAATCCACCAGTAACTATTGATGTATGGCTTGCCGAAAAACAGCGGACTGTACTTACCGAAACAGATGGCAGCGTTTATATCCCTATTACAGAAAAGCTCACCGAAGATAGAATTTTCAATGGAAGACTATCTTATACGAAAGGCGGACTTATTCTACATCAACTACGGGCAGAAATAAACGATGACAGCATCTTTTTTGCCATATTCAGGGCGTATCAGGAGAAATTTGGAGGCAGAACGGCTATAAGCAATGACTTCATTAACATTGTAGATAGTTTAACCGGAAAAAATTTCGCCTTTTTCTTCAATCAATGGCTTTATGGCGAAGGGTATCCTGAATTTACAATAATATGGAATCAACAAAATGATTCATTGTTTATTAAATCGTGGCAAAATGGCTCTTCTCCTACTACTTCTCTATTTGAAATGTCTTTAGATTTTACTATTCATTATATTGATGGAGATACTACTTTACGATTGCAGCAATCTGAAAATTATAATTCATTTGCTATTCCGGTAAATAGGATTGTTTCTTCGATTGAGTTGGATAAAGAGAACTTTTTTATGAAAAAAATCATCAGTATTAAAAAAATTAACCAGGCTAACAATAATTCTGAGGGTTTTTTAATTTTTCCCAATCCTGCCGAATCGGAAGTTTCATTATATTTTTTTAATCCTATAACTGAAAATGTATCTCTTAAAATAAGAGATATAAATGGCAGGCTTATTTCTATATCTGGAATTACAAAAAATTTCCAGTATATTGATATTTCATACCTTAAAAAGGGAATTTATTTCTTTACTATTATTAAAAACGGACTAACTTCAACGCAAAAGGTGATTAAAACCCTCTGAGCTTTTTCTTACTTTTGCAGCTAAATTTACAAAGATGAATAAAAGAGTTCGTGTGCGCTTTGCACCAAGTCCTACGGGTCCATTGCACATTGGCGGTATAAGAACTGCCTTGTATAATTACCTTTTTGCTAAAAAACATAATGGTGATTTTATTTTAAGGATAGAAGACACTGATCAGAACCGTTATGTTCCTGGTGCAGAGGATTATATTATTGATTCGCTAAGATGGTGTGGATTGCAATACAACGAAGGTGTAGGTATAGGTGGACCTCATGCTCCTTATCGCCAATCGGAACGTAAACATTTGTATAAACAATATGCCGATGCACTGGTAGAAAAAGGGTTTGCTTATTATGCTTTTGATACTCCGGATGAGTTGGAGAATATTCGTAAACAATTGGAGGCTCAAAAGATAACGTTTCAGTATAATCCGGCTACCCGCAGTAGTATGAAGAATTCAATTACGCTTAATGAGGCAGAAGTTAAGCGTCTTTTGCTTGCTGATACGCCCTATGTTATCCGGATTAAGATACCGGAACATGAAGAAATAATTGTTAATGATATAATTCGTGGTGAAGTGCGGGTGCATTCTTCTCTGATGGATGATAAAGTACTTTATAAGAGTGATGGAATGCCTACTTATCATCTTGCTAACGTGGTGGATGATTATCTTATGGAAATATCACATGTCATCCGCGGCGAGGAATGGCTCCCTTCTGCCCCTCTTCATGTGCTTTTATACCGTTATTTTGGCTGGGAATCTTCCATGCCACAGTTTGCACACCTCCCTCTGCTGCTAAAACCCGAAGGCAATGGCAAGCTTAGCAAACGTGATGGCGATCGCCTGGGTTTTCCCGTTTTCCCACTACAATGGACGGATCCAAAATCAGGAGAAATATCCTCAGGATACCGCGAATCGGGCTATTTTCCCGAAGCTTTCATTAATATGCTTTCATTACTTGGCTGGCATCCGGAAACAGAACAGGAAATATTCACCATCGAAGAGCTTATCCAGGTTTTTTCGCTCGAAAGAGCAAGCAAATCAGGTGCAAAATTTGACCCCGAAAAGGCAAAATGGTTCAACCACCAATATCTTATTACCAAAAGCAACGCTGAATTAGCCATTTGCCTTAAATCTATCCTTATAAAAAAGGATATCCACGTTGATGATGATAAAATAGAAAAGATTTGTGGGCTGATTAAAGAACGCGCCAACCTTATCTCCGACTTGTGGAACCAGAGTGATTATTTCTTTGTTGCCCCTGATACTTACGACGAGAAGACGATTAAAAAATACTGGAAAGAAAATACTCCTTCACTTCTTAACGAACTGAAAAGCCTTCTTCTATCGCTTGATGATTTTAAAAAGGAAACCATAGAAACCGCTATTCATCGCTATATTGAAGAAAATGGTTTAAGCATGGGGCAGGTAATGAACTCCTGGAGGCTTACTTTGGTAGGAACTGCCAAAGGACCTGGTATGGCTGATATTGCTTCAATACTTGGCAGGGAAGAAGTACTTGCAAGGATGAATAAAGCGTTGATTGAGCTTAAATAAATCATTTCGTTCATTACATCTATTATTTACATAAGCAAAATCACTGCATAAAATTTCATTAAAAAAGCCTATATGCTATTATAGGCTTTTATTTTTTTCGGTATAAACATTTAATCGCTCGATATTATAGTTTTAATCGCAGTATAAATTATATATTTTTTTTATATTTAATTCTGTATTAATATTATTTATAGCTTGTAAAACGGGATTTAAAAAATGCCAGTAAAAACTTATACCATCAGCTTTTTCGCTCGTACATTGATATAACAAAATTTTTCTGCTTGCTATGTCAAACAGAACAAGATGAACAATAACAAGTTCATTTACTTTGCTCATGTAATCAACAAAAGTAATAATTCCAATTCCCCTTTTCGATTCGCTTTTTAAATTTTTAATAACATTCCTTATTGTATCAAGATTTATTCCATTTCCATCGGTAGCATGATATTGCGAGGTAACATTTATTTTTTTATTCCTTTCTTTTATTCCCGACAAATCTTGTATAATGCTTCCCGGAAAGATATTTCCGTATTCATTTATGATAAGCTGATTTTTAAAATGCTCGTCTGTCTGAACAAATTTGTTAAATTGCTCGGTATAGTTATTAGTTGAAAAATATTGCTTTAAAGTTATATTTTCAAAATCGAGTTTTGTAAATGTATAATCAATTCCATACCATATAAATAGGCTTTTATATTTTACTATTTGCCTTTTTAAATTATCAGAAAAAAAACTAAACATATCACATATTTGAAATGTAGAATCAGATACATTAGGGGGATCGAAAACCACTTTTTTTACTTTATTAACCGGAATAATATTGGGTGTTGTTTCACCATTTAAAACATAAGTAATGATTTTTGTATCATTATTTATTATCCGACAATCAATGGTGTTTTCCTTCTTTCCCTTTCCTGTTATTATTTTATCAATCTGTGAAAAAGCCTCTGTTGAAAAAAAGGAAATAAATAAAAGCATAAATAATGCGAGCTCTAAGTTCTTATAATTTAAACGCAATTTTTTCATAATTTAAAAACTTAATTGTCTTATTATTCATTTGTTATTGTTTCTTTGCCTTCTTCTTCCGGTTCATCGCCCTTGCTCCAGCCGCCAATATAGCGGGCATTCTGATAACCAAGATAAAAATCAGGATTTTCCTCTTCATACATGGCTATAAGCGGATCTAATTTTTCTGTAAAAATAGCATTCGATAAGGCAAATAATCCATCCAGTTTTTCTGTCGAATTTTTTATTTCGGTGCGTGCTTCTTGGGGTGCTGTTATTACGCTATAAAATTCTTCGGTAGCAACTCTTTGTTTTTCCAGCATTTCTGGCTTTATCTTATATTCTAATAAAGCTCCAGCCAAAGGATTAACAATTTCATAAACCTTTTTACAGCGGTTGTAGCACTCCTGGTCACTTCCTTCTCCCAAGTCGCTTATCGAAAAATTTACACTTGCCTTTAACCCATCATTTTTAGCAAAGGCTGCATACGCTTTAGTTCCGGAACACAACGGAAAAGTTGCATCAATCATCGTTTTCTTTTTCTGTTTTTTGTCCTCGGTAACTACATTTGTACTGTTTTGCTGATTCTTACTTTCTTCATTTATCTCAGATTCAAGATCTGATAGTTCAGTTTTCGCAGCCATAAGTGGCTTTGAATCATTCCATACGTCCAGGTATGTAGCTAAATATTTCAGCACAACCCTGATCATGTTCAATTTTTTGATGTAATATCTTTTCATGGCACATAATTTTTATACAAATATATAACATATTATATGATTTTTTACAATTTTATTCATTTTTATAAAATCTTTTTACAAAAATTTATTTTCTGCATTATAAAATAAGTAAGCAAGCTCTGTTTTAAACATTTTATCTCTCGATAATTATTAAAAATATATTATAATATATTTATAATATGGATATTAAAAAATACAATGTTATGATGTTTTTGATTTTTGAAAACAATTTTATGAAAAGAGTTTAATAATGCCATTATTCCATTAATAAACAGTTAATCCATAAAATGTTACTTGTTTAAAATAGCTTAAAACAGTTTATGAAAGTCTATATATTAGTTATATATATTCATTTTGATAAATAAAATATTAAAAATATGTTTTTTCTGTTAAAAAATAGACTTTATTTATCAAAAAATATGTTTTTTATGTTAAAAAAGATGTTTTATGCATTGTGAAAGATATTTTCTGTTGTCAACATGGCATCTTTTGTATTGTAAAATACATTTAACACTGTTAATCTGGCATCTCTTGTAATGTAAAATACATCTATTATATTCAAAAATGAGTTTTTTATGTTTTAAAATGAGTTTTCTTCTTCTATTCTTCCGTTGGTTCTGGTTTTATCTTTATACCGTCGTAACTTTTTTCTATTCCGTTTTTATAGCTGATTACCAAAAATGGTGTTCCATCATAATTAAATGTTATCCAATCGCCATCTTTGCGACCCATGATGAATTTTCCTTCATCTTTGCGGTTTCCATTATCCCAATACCAGGTATGCCTTCCATTAGGATTATCATCAATATAGTTTCCTTCAAAGCTCTGTTTACCATCCGGATAATATGATTTCCATTCTCCGTTTCGCATACCTCCGCGGTAGGTTCCTTCCTCCCATCGGTCACCTGTATGGTACGTCCACTTGCCTTCTTCCAATCCGGCTATATACTCTCCCTGGCATATGATCTTGCTCTGTTCGTCATACTCTGTCATTATACCTTCCGAAAGCCCGTTAAGGAAGTTCTCTTCGCGTTTCAGGCTACCATCCGGGTAATTCCATTTCCATAATCCATCGGGTTTGCCGTTTTTGTTATATTTTCCCGATTGTTCCACCTGACCATTGTTGTGATAAAACTTCCATTCCCCTACCCTTTTGTCTTTATCATACGTTCCTTCAGATTTTAACTGACCATCTTTATAAAAATCTTTCCATGGTCCGTTTTTAATGCCTTCTTCATCAATAATTCCTTGCGAAATTATTTTTCCTCCCTCAAACATATAACCTGCCGTTACTTTTCCATCTTCCGAAAATTCGCGCCGAACGCCTTCCGGAACATTTTTCCGGTAACTTGCTATGGTTTTTGGCTTTCCACTGGGATAATAATCTGTCTTTACTTCTAATTTAATTACTTCTTTGGCTTCTTCCTGACGGATATCATCAATATATTTAACTACTTCTGTAAGGTTTCCATCCTGTGAATATTGTTTAAAATAGCCGTTCTTTTTATTATCTTTATAAGTGATTTCCCATTTTACATTTCCGTTTTCATAAAAATCTTTCCATACGCCTTGTTTCCAACCATTTTTATTGCTGCGATTTATTCTTTCATAATTGGTTACAAAACCCCTTTTATATTCATAAAGTGCGATGATATTTCCGATAGTATCATATTCCCGCGCAATCCCACTCTCCAGTCCATTCTCAAAATTAACGGCTTTTTTAATTCTCCCATTAGGATAATAAATGCGTGTTATTCCTTGCTTTACATCATTTATAAAATTTTCTTCCGTTATTTCCTGCTCACGGTAGGTTTTCTTTATTCCATTCTTTTTATCATTTTTATAATTTATCTCTATCAGAAGTTTGCCAGTTTCATCACAAAATTTCCATGTACTGTCGAGCAGATAGTTTTTACGGTTTCCTTCCGATTTTAATGTACCATTCTCATTGTAATTTTTCCAGTATCCATCGGGTTTACCATCTCGTATATTGCCTTCGCTTTGTTTTTTACCGTTTTTATAATAAAAAACATTGTATCCGTTAGGATTAGTTGTTTGCTGTCCAAAAGCAAATACATCAATTGCAATAAAAAATATAACTGTAAGAATATAACTTATTACCTTACATTTTGATTTACGGTACATAACGATATTTAATTTTTAATTTCAAATGTCGGATATTTAATCATCACTTCTTCATTTTTAACTCTTATTTCTCACTTTATAATATTTGCCTTTTTAGATATATCAAGCATCCGCTGAATGGGTATTCTCGCCTTATTCATTAACTCTTCATTCATTAAAATTTCAGGAGTTTCATTTTTCAGTGCAAGATATAATTTTTCCATGGTATTCATTTTCATGTAAGGACAATCATTACAAGCACAAGTTTCATCTTTCGGCACCAAAATAAACTCTTTTTCCGGCGAAGCTTTTTTCATCTGGTGAATAATCCCGGTTTCTGTAGCGACAATAAACTGTTTAGCCTCATTTTTCATAGTATAATTTAATAAAGCGGTAGTTGAACCAATAAAATCTGCTAACACAAGTATTTGCGCTTTACATTCAGGATGAGCAATTAATTTTGCATCTGGATTTTCTGCTTTTAACTGTATCACTTTTTCAGTTGATAAAATATCATGTACCTCACAACTCCCGTTCCAAAGCACCATATTTCTGCCAGTTAAATTATTAATATATCCACCTAAGTTTTTATCTGGTGCAAATATCAATTGCTGATCAACAGGAAACGATTCCACTATCTTTATTGCGTTGCTCGATGTACAAATTACATCCGACAAAGTCTTTACTGCTGATGAACAGTTGATGTAGGATATTACCTTATGTCCTGGATAATTATTAATAAATTGTTGTAAATCTTCTGCCTGACAACTATCTGCCAGCGAACAGCCTGCATTTAAATCAGGCATTATTACCTTTTTTGTCGGGTTTAAAATTTTTGCTGTCTCCGCCATAAAGTGTACTCCCGCAAATAAAATTATATTTGCATCCGTTTCCACAGCATTTTGTGAAAGTTGCAAACTATCACCTATATAATCAGCTAAGTCTTGTATTTCTGGAACTTGATAATAATGCGCCAGAATTACAGCGTTTTTTTCTTCTTTCAGTCGAAGTATTTTATCTCTGAGATTGTTTTTCATAAATAATATATATCATTATAAAAGTTTATTATTATTATATATTCTGTTAGTAACGTTGGTAACTTTTTTTAAAATTATTTTGAAATAAACTTTTTCTATTTTCATCAACGGGTTATTAACAGCTATTTTTTTAATAAATTTTTGATTAAATGGTTATTGTATGTTATTAACAATGTAATTTAACGATTGTTATTGTTGAAAAATTATTTTTAAAGTAGTGTTTTAAATTGTTGAATACTCCTGTTTTAATAATGATAAGTAATGATAACAATGGTATTTTAAATAAAGATAGACAAATAAAGTATAAAACGTAATACTTTTTAGAAATTTGTAACAAAATTACACAGATATACACAAAATATTGTTAATAAAATTAAAAGGTTGAAAATAAAAAAGGTAAACGGAAAGTGGATATATAAAAATGTTTATAAAAACATTTAAACTCATAATTATAAATAAGTAGCTTAAATTTGATTTAAATTTGTGAGATTTTTAGTTATTAACAATGGATGAAAAAATGAATGTTTTAGCAATAGGTAGTGATCATGCCGGATTTATACTTAAAGAATTTCTTATTGAAAAACTTAAAAATAAAGGGTTTATAGTAATAGATAAAGGCACATTTTCAATGGAAAGTGTAGATTATCCGGATTTTGCACATAAAGTTGCTTTCGCAGTGGATAATGGAGAAGTGAATAAAGCCATACTTATCTGCGGAAGTGGTAATGGAGTAAATATTACGGCAAATAAATACAAAAACGTACGCAGTGCTCTTTGTTGGAACGAAAAAATTGCCGAACTTGCTAGGCTGCATAATGATGCAAATATTATTGCCCTCCCTGCCCGGTTTATAAGTAATTTATCAGGGTGGAATATAGTAGAAAAGTTTTTAAATACAGCTTTTGAAGGAGGAAGACATACGAGAAGGGTGGAAAAAATTAATCAAATATTAAGATAAACAATGGCAGAATTGTACGAAAAATTTTTAAAAGAAGCTGAAGAAAAAGCTTTTGATAGTAACCACCGAAAAAAGCTTGATTTTAATATTTCAAAATATGATTTGGCGGTCGTAAATGGGAAAAAACAATATAGTAATTTAGAAACTGCTAAAAAAAGAGCGGCACATATAAAACATAAAGTAATTAATGAACTGGATAAGTATTTAATAGAATTCGAACTGAATTTTGAGAAAAGAGGCGGAAAGGTAATTTGGGCAATCGATGCAGAAGATGCAGTAAAAGAGATTTTATTCATCATGAAACGTCATCATGCGAAACATGTGGTAAAATCAAAGTCAATGATAAGTGAAGAACTTGAATTGAATGAAAATCTTGAAAAAAATAAAATAGAATCCCTTGAAACCGATTTAGGAGAATTTATCGTGCAGATAGCCGGTGAAAAACCTTACCATTTACTTACTCCAGCTATGCATAAATCAAAAGAGGATATAGCAGAATTATTTCATAAAAAATACGGGTTAAATCCTCAAAGTAAACCGGAAGAAATTACTGTATTTGTAAGACAATTATTGCGGGAAAAATTTTATACATCGGATATAGGAATCACTGGAGGCAACTTTATCATTGCTGATATAGGTGCGGTTGCATTGACCGAAAATGAAGGAAACGGAGTGATGTCCATTGCTTTTCCAAAAGTGCATATCGTAGTTACTGGAATAGAAAAAGTGATACCTTCAATTAAAGACCTTAGTCTTTTTTGGCCACTGCTTTCCACGCATGGTACGGGGCAAAAACTTACAGTGTATAATTCCATTATAAGCGGACCAAAACAGGATGAAGAATCAGATGGTCCCGAAAGCATGTATGTTATTTTACTTGATAATAACCGTTCAGAAGTTCTTTCTCATATAAAACAGCGCAGAGCAATGTCGTGTATCCGTTGCGGAGCCTGCGTTAATGCATGTCCTATTTACCGGAGTATAGGTGGATATGTTTATAATACTACTTACAGCGGCCCAATAGGATCAGTAATTTCACCACACCTCAGAGGTATGGACGATTATAAACATTTAAGTTTTGCTTCCTCGCTTTGTGGCAGATGCACCGAAGTATGTCCAATGAAAATTAATCTCCACGAATTACTTTTATATAATCGCGACCTTTCTGTGAAACAACATTACAACAAAACTTCAGAAAAAATCTTGATGTTTGGTATGAAAAAAGTATTGTTAAGTAGAAAATTGATGAATACCGGAGCAGGTGTTAAAAACAAACTATTTACCCGTTTTTTTGCAAAAACATGGGGTCGAAGAAGATCATTGCCCATTTTTCCTCCAAAAAATTTTAATCAGCTCTGGATGGAAAAGAAAAGCAATTAATATTTGTCAAGAATTGTTTCTATAGAAGATAAGTAGCTTCCACCGAACAAATTTACATGAACAAGCAAGGGATACAGATTACAAATATCCATTCTTTGTTTCCAACCTTTTTCTAAGGGATATACAGAATTGTAGGATTCGTAAAAAACAGGAGAAAACCCTCCAAACAGAAGGCTCATTGCTAAATCCATTTCCCGATGCCCGAAATAAATTGCCGGATCAAAAATACAAGCTTTCCCCTTGGAATCTACCATAAAATTACCATTCCACAAATCTCCATGCAATAGTGCCGGTGGTTCAATAGGAAATATTTCATGTAGTTTATTATATAATCGTTCGAACTTATTAGCTATTTTTTTAGGTACATTATCATTTTTTAGTGCAAGTTGTAACTGAAAATCCAACCTTTCAGTTATAAAAAAATCTATCCAGTTATCATGTTTATTATTTTTTTGAACCAATGAACCAATGTAATTACTGTTATCAAGCCCAAAATGAGAATCAGAAACCCGGTGAAGGCAAGCTAAGGCAATTCCAAAATCATCCCAAAAGTTTTTAACCCTTTCAACCGATTCAATAAATTCAAGTAAAAGAAAAGAATGATCCCATGTATTACTTTGAAAAATAACTTGCGGAACTGTTATTATTCCTGTTTCATTTAATTGGGTTAATCCTTTTGCTTCTGATGCAAACATTTCAGGATAACGATTTACGGAATTCCATTTAAGAAAATATTTTTTATAATTGGTTTGGAAGCAAACGGCTTCGTTAATACAACCTCCCTGTAAACTATAGCTTCCGATAAAAGAAATAGAAGGACTAATATTTTTTTTAAAAAAGACAAGAATCTTTTCTTCTATTGCATGGGGTACCATTCTCAGAATATTGAATACATTTTTCCGGTTTGGGGTTTATTAATTAATTTATCAAATCCGATAAGGAAGGGTATCGCAATAAGAAAGGGTACAACAACTGAAAACTGACGTAAAAAATTAAGAAGCTTATTAATTTGATGAACCCAATTAGTAATTGCAACGGAAATATTATTCAGAAATGAAAAGTTCAGCACAATATCACGGAATTCAAATGTCCTGAAATCGAAGAGAATGAAAAAAATGCAGCCGACAAAAAGGAATAGGGATAAAAATATCCATTTCAGTATGTCTGATAAGTGTTTTGTTTCTATTTTTTCCGTTACGGGAAGCTGATGAATTTTTTCCATAAGAGAAACTGTAAAATCCATCGAAGGAGATTCATTTATTTTATTTTCACAAACTTTCCGGATCAAAGGGTCCTTGATAAATTCCTGTTTTTTCATAGTTCTGTTATTAATATACTGTCATTTTATTTTGTGTAATTTCACAAATACTATCATATAGCTTTTTTCGTATCCTGTGAAGTTTCACTTTAACATTTGAAGAACTTAATCCTGTAATTTCGGCAATTTCTTCAATAGTATTGTTGTTTTTATAAAATAGAGTAAGCAGCAGACTTTCATTGTCCGGAAGTTCATTTATTGCCCTATTCATAAATTTGAATTGTTCGTCATCAGATAAATAATCAACATTAATACTGATTTCATCCTCGGTAAAATTGTTGATAATAGTATCGTCCAGCACAGTCCATTCCAATGCTTTTTTCCGGGTTTTTGAAATGGCTGTATTGTACACGATGCGGTATAGCCATGTAGCAAATTTTGCTTCTCCTTTAAAAGATGACAAAGAACGGAAAATTTTTAAAAATGAATCCTGAGAAATTTCTTCGGCATCCTCACGGTTTTTCACAATTTTATATGCGATAGTAAAAACCAAATCTTTGTGTTTTTCTATCAGATAAGCAAAAGAAGAAACATCACCATTAACAACTTTGCTTATATAAAAATTGTCGTCTTCGTACTTCATCCGGATTATTAGACGCACAAATGGAAAATGGGTTACAAGGTAATAAAATTTTTCCAAAATGTAACCTTGTGATATAATCTGCGTCAATAAAAGCAGGAAGACAAATATTAACTTATTAAATTATCAATTATGGAAGGGTTTTTAATAACAACAGCATTTTTTGTAACGGTTTATGGAATAGTACGTTTAGCTATTAGAAGAAAGGAAAGAATGGCTGCAATTGAAAAAGGGTTGAATCCGATGGAATGGGAGAAAAAAGAAAATCCTACGTTGGCTGCCTTAAAATTAGGTTTAGTGCTCATTGGCATCGGAACCGGCGTGTTAATCGGCAGTATTCTTGTGGAAACAACTACAATTAACCCCGATCAAGCTTTTTTTTCTATGATTTGCCTGGGAGGTGGCATTGCCTTGGTTCTTAATTATGTACTTGGGAAAAAAATTATGACAGAGCAGCAGAAGAATCAAGAAAATCAAAATGTTCAATAATCTTGTATAAAGGACCTTCGCGCCTGAGAATGCTTTCGTAAAGAGTAAAACTATTTACGAAGGCATCCTGCAAACAGACTGTTTTATATTTTTCTAAGGTTTGCTGAAACAGCTTTTTATCGGTAATGTAACGGATTCTGCCAATGGTAAGGTGGGGAACAAAATTTTGCCTGTCGGTTTCATAACCGATGTTTTGCAATTCTTCCGCGATATTCCAGAATAATTTTTGCAACAAAGGATTTTCGTCAATTCCAAACCATATAACTTTAGGCTGGTACGAACTGCCGAAAATACCTGTTCGGTTTATTTTTAAGATAAAAGAAGAATTTTTTGCCACAACATTCATAAAAATTTTGCAAATAGCCGGAATTTTCTGTTCGTCTGTTTCACCAAAGAATTTCAGGGTGATGTGAATGTTTTCTCTTTCTACAAATTTAATATTGTCGTGACGAAAGTCTCTTATAAGTTGATCGTAAATACTTAAAAATTGCTGGGAAGGATGAATTTTTATAGCTGCGAAGAGACGTTTCATAAATGGGTATTAAGTTGTTAATTATTAGGTTACTTGAAGTTGTTATTATTATTTTGCCGAAAATAAAAATTGTTTATTTTTGCAGTCTGTTTGATTTTTGAGAAACGAAGATAAAAAGGATCCCCAATCTTAAATCAAAAATCTGCAATTTTCTTGGGGTATTAGCTCAGTTGGCTAGAGCGTTTGACTGGCAGTCAAGAGGTCAGGGGTTCGACTCCCCTATACTCCACAATTTTTAATGAATGCCACTCGTAAATTAACAGTTTATAGATGGCTTTTTCGCAGCCTCCAACAGTTTAATGGCTTTTAGGAGATCGGGGTTTTGAAGCACAATTAATAACTATTGTACTTATTTTACATTTTTTTTATTTATGTTTAGATAGTTGTGTAATTAGTTGAATGTAAACCGTTTGAAATTTATTAAAAAATCTGCTTACAGACATTTATGAACGAAAGTTAGTATTTGCTTTCAATCCATTGGCAAATATCTTCTTTGGTTGCATCAATATCGAATACATGGTGGGGCTGCAGATAAAACAACTTCTTATTTGCTTTGAAAAGGTGCTCCCCACCCCCGGTTATATTAAGCATTACAATAGCATCTTCTTCTATCTTAAGCTCTTTTATATTCTTCATCAGTGAAGCCGTAGCTACTGCTGCTGCCGGGTGAATATCTATTCCTTCGGTTTTGGCAAACAACTTAGCTGCAATGGTTGTTTCCCTGTTGGTAATGGCAATAACATCTCCATTGGTATCTTTTAGTGCATCAAACAATCCCCCGGTAACTCCGTAAGGTGGTTTACGGTTCGAAAGCACTTTTGCCTTTATTTTCCGGATCTGTTTTCGGGCAATGCTATCTTCCATCGGAAGAATATTTCTCGAATCAGCTTTCCAAGCTTCGTAAATGGGTACAAACGGAAGGTTTTGTGAAACCATCAGTTTCATCTTCTTGTTTCCGAAACGTCCATCGCCTATCAGCCGCTGGTTGGCTTCCCATGCGGCAATACCTCCAGTTCCGCTTCCTACTGCTTGGAAATAATAATCCGGGATTTGACCTATGTGTGTAACCGCCGATAACACTGTGGTAGCCATTCCGTCGCGGCGAGCCACATTTTTTGCCCCGCCTTCAGGCAAAAATTTTGTGTGTGCACACACAAGGTTGGATAAGTTAATGGCATCGAAGTAATCGCTGCCACTACGGGTAACTATTAGTTTTACACATTCGCTTACCGGCTCGTCGAACCACATGGCATCCAGAGAATCTTGGGGCATGCAAAGTAAAAGTGGTATTTGATTGTCTGAACAAACCTTTGCGAAAGCCCTTGCGGTATTTCCTGCCGAGGCTACCACCAAGATTTTATCATTATTTGAATTCAAGCGGGCACATACGGAGTAAGCTTCCGTTTCTTTAAAAGAACAGGTCTTCATTAATGCACCCATTTCAGGCCAATATCCGCTGAAAGTGATATATAAATTATTTAATCCCAACGAATTTGCAAGCCCTATGCTTTTATAGGTAACCGGAGCACACGATCCGTTCAGTATCCTGTTCACTGGAAGCCAGTCGGCAAATTTGTATAAACCAGAAAATTCGTTTACCGTGTTTAATTGTTTCTTTTGATAATTTGTTCTGATGAGTGAAGGTTTTTCTTCCTTTTCTGCATCCAGACACCAACCTGCATCTTCAAATTCTTTACCACTAAGTACAGATTGCAGGGTGTATAGTGTTTTAGTAAAATGTTCTGACATAACTTTCCTTATAAGTCAAAGATTTGACTATTGAATAATCCGGCAGTAAAACTAAAAAAACAGGGTGAATTTTTTAACAAATTATTCTACTGTTACCGATTTTGCAAGATTCCTCGGCTGATCTACATTGTTACCGCGCATTACAGCAATATGATAAGCCAAAAGCTGAAGCGGAATGGTTGCCAGTAATGGAACCAGCATTTCTTCTGTTTCTGGGATTTCGATAGAATAGTCTACAAGGTTTTTTACCTGAGTATCGCCCTCGGTAACGATGGCAATGATTATCCCTTTTCTTGCTTTTATTTCTTCTATATTCGAAACCACCTTTTCGTAAATACCATGTTTAGTTGCAATTACAACAACAGGCATATTTTTATCAATCAAAGCGATAGGACCATGTTTCATTTCAGCAGCAGGATAGCCCTCGGCGTGAATATAAGAGATTTCCTTGAGTTTAAGTGCGCCCTCCAGTGCTACCGGGAAATTATAACCACGTCCCAGGTAAAGAGCATTAGTGGAATCTTTAAGGATTTTCGAAAGTTCAACAATCTGGTCATTTACCAATAGCGTTTTTTCCACCTTTTGGGGAATGTTTTCCAATTCGTTGATGAGCTGCTGAAAGTGGGAGCGGGAAATGGTTCCGCTTTTGTGTGCAATGGATAAAGCCATGAGGGTAAGTACGGTTACTTGTGCAGTAAAAGCTTTGGTAGAAGCAACTCCGATTTCCGGTCCTGCATGGGTATAACTGCCTGCATGCGTTGCACGGGCAATAGAAGATCCCACTACATTGCATATACCTATAATGGTAGCTCCTTTGGATTTGGCAAGTTCAATAGCAGCCAGGGTATCAGCGGTTTCTCCCGATTGTGATATGGCAATCACCACATCTTTTTCACATATGATGGGATTACGATACCTGAATTCCGATGCGTATTCTACTTCTACCGGAACGCGTGCCAGTTCTTCAAACAGATACTCTCCAACAAGTGCCGCGTGCCAGGAAGTTCCACATGCAATGAAAACGATACGTTCCGCATTCATTATCTTTTGTTCAAATTCGGCAATACCGCCTAATTGTACAAAACCTTGTTGTGAATGTATTCTTCCGCGCATACTATCCTGAATAGAACGGGGCTGTTCATAAATTTCTTTCAGCATAAAATGCGGATATCCTTCTCTTTCCAATGCACTGAGGTTTATTTCCAGATGCTGGATATAAGGTGTTTTATCCTTATTGGCAATGGTTTTAATCTTAAGAGGTTTGTTACGCCGGACGATGGCAATTTCTTCCTCGTTCAGATAAACCACATTATTTGTATATTCTATTATAGGCGTGGCATCAGAAGCTACAAAGTATTCATCTTTACCAATACCAACAACCAAGGGGCTTCCTTTTTTGGCAGCAAGTAACATATCCGGGTAATCTTCAGATATTACTACAATGGCATAAGCTCCAACCACCTGCGATAAAGCCATCCGGAAGGCTTCTTCCAACATAACCTTTTCATTTACCTGTATATCTTCGATAAGGTGAATTAAAACTTCGGTATCCGTCTTGCTGGTAAAAACAGATCCTCTTTTTTCCAGTTCTTTTTTCAGGGAAGCATAATTTTCGATGATGCCATTATGTATAATAGCCATTTTTTTGGAAGGAGAGAAATGGGGATGTGCATTTATTGTATTGGGTTCCCCGTGGGTTGCCCAGCGTGTATGTGCTATTCCGATAGTTCCACTTACGTCTTTATCTTTAATAAGTTCTTCTAACTCCTGAACTTTTCCCTGGCTTTTAAAAAGTTTCAGATTACCGTTGATTACAGCAATTCCGGCACTGTCGTATCCTCTGTATTCCAAGCGATGCAATCCTTTCATAAGGATAGGCTGTGCTTGCCGGGGTCCTAAATAGGCAACAATTCCACACATAACAACAAATTTAATAATGCAAAGTTATAAAATATGCTTGCATTATTATAATGCAAATGTATATTCGCTGTTAATATACGTTAAAATCGTGGTAATTTCCGAAGTATTCGCTTTGGGTTAATTTTTCAGATGGGTATAAAATATCTGCAGACGTAACCTGTCAACCGGAGTAGTTCTGCCGTTAATCATAACACGGTACGCTTTATTTCGGGTGAACAAAAACAGCTCCTGATTTGGTTCAGCATCCTCTTCAAACATGGATTGTACATAACGGGTTATGCGAAAGCGATATTCATTTTTATTGTTTAAAGTACCGCCAAAATAGCCACTTCCTTCTGTCTCGTCAATAAGTACACTCATGCTTGTATCGTTGAGATTTTTTCTTAATGTCAATGATGGTGGGGCTGATAAATATTTGCTTCCCCCAAATGTTGGCATGTCAGCTTTTACAACAAGTTCTGCCTGGTTAATAACTATTTTTCCTGACTTAGCTAATTGTAACAGGTAGGGGATACGGAATTTAACCTTAGTACCACCCATTGATTGCAGGTAGAGTTTTCTCTGTGCTGCAACAGAATCTCCGGCAAGTTGCGCCTTAAGTTCATTGGAGGCATGAGCATATCCATAGTGATCAAAATGAGTGAAAAAGGCAGCATATTGGTTTATTACAAAATTTTGTTTCAATGAATTAGCGCTATCATTTTGATAATAAAGCACCATTTCGCTTTGTGGGTTCAGCAGATTAAAATACAGCATAGCTCCTTTTCCTATTGTATTTACAGGATCAGAAAATATACATATACCCTTTAAAAATCTCAGAAAGGCTTCATTATTGAGGAAAATACTGTCAGCAGCATGGATAAATTTATTGCCAAATTCGTCAGATAAGCGGATTCGTAAATGGGGTGCATAGTTTATGGTATCAATTTTTACGCTGTCGTATGGGTGTGGAAAAAAAGTGACATTGCCAATTGCCTGGTCGTAATGCGGTTTTGTCTGATTGGAATAATAAGCGGTATCTTTTATAAGGTTGCCGGAAAGTTCATAAACGGTAAAATGCTGTGGTGTATTTGTTTCGCCATAAATCCCATCGTATTGCAGTTTTAAAACAATAGAATCCAATGTGGGATTTTCGCCAAAGCTAATATCTGTTGATTTTAACCGCAACTGTGTGTAGATGCTGGCTGTAGTTTTTCCGAACTCTGGGTCGTAAAACGAACCTAAAATTACAGGTGACGTTTCGTCAGTACGAATCGAGTCATCTAATATGGTTCTGGCATCAATAGTGAGCGTATCGCAATATTCAAAATTCAATTGATCGCCAGCAGGAGTAATATCCAATCCAAGTTCAGAAGGTTCTTTTTTGCAGGATTGAAACAGGAAAGTGGTTATAATCGTCAATAATACAAGCTTTGTTCTGATGTTCACGTGAGTACAAATTAAAAAGTTCAGTTTTTGTTTTAATCAATAGTCTCTTTCGTCAGGATTTCATTATAAAAATTGGAATATTTTTCAATAAAGTTATCAATGGGCTGATAGGGCAAAAAAGGTTTTCTTGAATTGGTTAGATAATCAGACACTTCCGCATTTATTGTTTCACAACTAATTATTAAACCGTCAGAATAGTCAATAGCACTTTGCATTAAACTAACGAAGTTTGATTTTTTATAGTATTTGAGATCTTTATTTGTTATTCCTTCCATTTTAATTTTCTGGGAAAAATCTTTGCTCATGTTTCCCTCGAAAGCATCATCATAAACAGAATAAATCACTTTTGTTTCTGCAAAAAGAGGGTTATCCCTGTAGGCACGTTTAACATACAAAGGCAATAAACTGGTCATCCAGCCATGACAGTGAATAATATCGGGCGACCAACCTAATTTTTTAACCGTTTCAAGCACTCCGCGAACAAAGAAAATAGCCCGTTCATCATTATCTTTAAAAAACTTCTGGTTTTTGTCGTGAAAAATAAATTTTCTTTGAAAATAATCTTCATTGTCAATGAAATAAATTTGCATCCGGGCACTTTGAATTGAAGCAACTTTGATGATAAGAGGATGGTCTGTATTGTCAATTATCAGGTTCATACCCGAAAGACGGATTACTTCATGCAGTTGATTTCTCCTTTCGTTAATGTTTCCAAACCGGGGCATAAAAGTCCTGATTTCTTTTCCATTTTCCTGTACCGCTTGTGGCAAATACCGGCAAATGGTTCCCATATTACTCTCCGGTAGGTAAGGTGTAATTTCCTGGGTTACAAATAATATCCTGGTTTTTTCCATGCTTTTTTCCTACTTTATATAAAATAATTTGCAAAAATACTAAAAATAATTTGCAATTCATTTTTAAATCATTAGTAAAACGCAAGATAAGTAAAAATAGTGTGTATATCTGTTTGTTCTATAATGATATCCGGATGAGGGAAAAGTATTTGTGAAAACAGACTTAAATTTGTGAAAAAGCGATGCTGGTACAAAAGAAAAATTTTTCAGAACCCTTTTCCCGTTTAAAACTTAATAAATGATAATTTTGCCACCGATTTTTCTGAGAGAAAAAACGAATTTAATTATATTATTCTGATAATAAATCAATTATCATGCATAAAATCGAAAAACATCCCATACTTGATGTTCCTGTAACCGAAAAAACCACTTTTCTTTTCAACGGAAAAAAAATAATGGGTGAAAAAGGTTTTACCATTGCTGCAGCACTGCACCAGGCAGGATACCCTGTACACAGCCACAGTCTTTCTAACCGGGAGCGTAGCCTCGAATGTGGAATTGGGAAATGTGGTGCATGCGAAATGCTTGTTGATGGTGAAATAAAACGCATATGTATTACCACCGTTGATGGTATAAAAAATGTAAGTGAAATACCCAAAAACTTTATCCCCAATATTATTGAGGTGGGTAAAAACGAGCCGGTAAAAATTTATAAAACTACCGTAACGATAATTGGCGCAGGACCTGCGGGTCTTGCTGTAAGAGAAGAACTGAATCGGCATAAGATTGATAATATTGTAATTGACAATAATTCAAAAATTGGCGGGCAGTTTAATATGCAAACGCATCAATTTTTCTTTTTCGAAAAAGAAAAAAAATTTGGCGGTATGCGCGGTTTTGAAATTGCCCAAACTTTAGCAGGAAAAGACTTGAACGGAATATTTTTGAATTCTACTGTTTGGGATATTTTGGAAGGGAAAAAACTGGCAATTAAAAACATTAAAACCAACGAAATATTTTATATAGAAGCACAATACCTTGTAATATCAACAGGCGCAGTGCCATTTATGCCAACTTTTGAAAATGATGATCTGCCGGGGGTATATACAGCAGCCGTTGTACAGAAAATGATGAATACTGAATTTACCCTTTTGGGTAAAAATGTACTCACCGTAGGTGCAGGAAATATAGGATACCTTACATCTTACCAACTGATGCAAGCTGGTGCTCATGTAAAAGCCATCATAGAAGCCCAGCTAACAGAAGGAGGTTTTCCGGTGCAGGCAAACAGGGTACGAAGACTCGGCATCCCAATTTTAACATCCCATATTTTGCTTAAAGCTATTCCCAATGCTGATCATGATGGAATAATTGGAGCCGTGGTTGCTGAATGTGAAAATTTTAAACCCATACCAGGCACGGAAAAAATAATTGAAGGAATAGATGCCATTAATATTTGTACCGGTTTGGTTCCAGATGACCAGTTATTGATAAAAGGTAATGAAGTTTTTGGAAGAAATTGTTACGGTGCGGGCGATGCTTTAAGAATAGGAGAAGGCACAAGTGCTGTTTTAAGAGGCAAACAGGTTGCCTACGAAATTCTGGAAGCATTGGATGAACATTATTTGTATGATGATTATCTTGCACTTTCAAAAGAATATATTGATTCGCAACAGCATCCTTTAAAGGTGATAGATATACCTTTCTGTCCTTCTGATGAAAGAATAAAAAGTAAACCATTTGTTCAGATTGACTGTCTGTATGGTTTTGCCTGTAATCCCTGCGAATTTGCCTGTCCACATGGCGCCATCACCAAAACCTCTACGAGTACAGTTCCGCAAATTGATTTTGACAAATGCATAGGGTGCATGGATTGCGTTTACCAATGTCCCGGGCTTGCAATTTTTGGATATGCTGTAAATAAAGACTGGTTGTTTCTTCCCATTGAATACGAAGCCTCGGAAAAAGCGGAAGTTTACCTGGTGGATAACTATGGTAAAAAGCTGGGAGAAGGAATAATTGAAAAAATTCTTTATAAACCAAATAAAACAAATATAGCCAGGATAAAAGCCCTGGATATCCACGGGAAAGATCTTTTGCAGATAAGAGGATTTATTGTAAAAAAACAATATCCCAAGCCTATCGAAATGATTCCTACCCAATACCAATACAATGCCAATCCCTATGTTTGTCATTGCGACGATGTTACACTAACAGAAATTTTAGATACCATCACTGATAGAAAATTTATTTCTGTTGATGAAATAAAGCATACCACCCGTTTGGGTATGGGTGCCTGTAGGGGAAAAAGATGTATAAAAAGACTAAAACAAACTTTGATTGGCTCAGGTATTTCGATAGTGGGGGAGGCTACACCGAGAGGTCCTCTCTCCAATCAATTATCATTAGGCGAATTGTTTCCGAGAACAGAAAAAGATAAAATTATTCCCTATCTAATTGGAAAAGAAATTAAAAAGGAAATCGTGCAATCTTTTGTTGCAGGAGGAGGAATTGGAGGAAGCGCTCTTTTCCGGTATCTTTCCGAAGCCAGATTAAAACCTATAATGATTAATTTTGAAAGAGGTTCTTCGTGGCGAAATATTGCCGGTGGACGACCAGCCTTCAGCTTGCCTGAAATAGCAGAAATAGCCCGCAAAAACCATGAAATATTCGCCGAATTACAAAAAATTCACAATATTAATTTTCGCAATACCCGGTATGTAACTTTTGCGCACGACGCACCCACTTACAAATCTCTTGAAGAATCCTGCTCCTGGTCGGATGCCTACATGGTTGAACCCCGTGATTTTTCAAAAGAAATTTCACCTTTTATTAACCCGAAACTCAATGAGACTTATTTGTCGGCTTTAATAACCCGTGATTGCTGGCAAGCAACTCCAGGCAAGGTAATTGACCTGATTCGCCGAATAGGTTTGGATAATGGAGGTCAAATCCTTGAAGATTGTAAGTTGATAGATGTAAAAAAAGAAAACTCTACCTATTACATACTCATACAAAACCATAACAAAGAGTATGTGGAATACCAGAGCGAAATTTTTGTAAATGCAATGGGAGCCGGAGGCGAAATTTTTGCCCGGAAATTAGGCATAGAAACAGGATTGTACTCGATAAAACATCAAGCGTTTATTACCCGGCGCTTACCCATGATGGGCATAAACGGAAGTCCACTCGACATGATAATTGACCGTCGGAAATACAAAGGTTTTAGTGCCGTTTATGGACAACAATTAGGCGAAACAGGTCAAATAATAGGCTGTGCTTCACCGGCTGTAGAGCCTTTGGAAGCAGATAAAAATTTAAAAATCAATTCCAAAGAGTTCCTCGAAATTTCTGCCGAAATATTTGTCAACTGGTTTCCAAAACTTTCTTCGGTGGGTTTCCAGGCGGTATGGGCTGGTTATTATGTTGAACCCCGCATGTACATTGACCCCGAACTCGGATTATTCCTCGGTTTACGTGGACATGGGTTTATGTTAAGTCAATACCTTGCAAAAATGTATGTTGACAAACTCACGGGAAAAGAAATTCCCACTTATTTTGAAAGACTTAAACTGCAAGGCGACGGGCTGCTGGAAAGCGCTTTTAAATAAATATTTGTTATTCATAATATTAATTTTTAATTTTGCCCCCCTATTTTCAAAAATATGAAGATGGATTACATAAACGGTTTCGTAGTCCAATTCAGTGGGTTAAGTTTAGGCTTACATCCATTTGATTTTGAAATTGACCAAAGGTTCTTTGACCAAATTGAATATTCCGAAATTCGGAATGGTAACATAAAAGTGCATCTTGACTTCGACAAGCATGAACGAATGTTTATTCTCGATTTTCACATATCGGGTGAAATTGAAGTGATATGCAATCGTTGTGCAGAACTTTTTGCATATCCCATTCAGGGCAAAGAAAGGCTTATTGTTAAAATAGGGGAGACCACACCAGAAAATACAGAAGAAGATATTTTGATAATAAGCGAAACAGAATACAAATTAGATTTAAGCGGATTGCTTTATGAGTATATCAGTTTGATGCTACCGTTTCGTGTTGTTCATCCTGAAGATGAATATGGAAATAGCAAGTGCAACCCGGAAATGATTAAAAAAATTGAAGAAATGGCTCCCCGGCAACAACCCGATCCCCGGTGGGATTCGCTGAAAAAACTGATTAATAATGAACAAGAAAATAATAATTAATAATAATATTTAAGAACCATGCCAAATCCAAAACACAGGTTTTCAAAAACAAGAAGCGCAAAAAGACGCACGCATTACAAAGCAGAAGCACCTACGATTATTGTTTGTTCAAATTGTGGCGCATCTGTTCTTTATCACAGGGTTTGCCCCGAATGCGGTTATTATAAAGGGAAATTAGCTATTGAGAAAGAAGCAACTGCTTAAATATAGCATATTCATTTATTAAAAAATGCTTCCATGAAAATCGGTTTAGATGTAATGGGAGGTGATTTTGCTCCTAACGCAACCATTGCTGGTGCAATTCTTGCTCACAAGCAATTGCCTGCAACCGACAAAATTATACTTATCGGAGATGAAAAAATTATCGTAGAAATATTGCATCATGAAAATTATGCACCTGATAATTTCATTATTGCTCATGCTCCAGATGTAATAAGTATGGGAGAACACCCAACAAAAGCGTTGCTTAAAAAGCCACACTCAAGTATTGGCGTTGGTTTTCACCTTCTTAAAAATAAAAAAATTGATTCTTTTGCCAGTGCCGGAAGTAGCGGTGCGATGCTTGTAGGATCCATTTTTAGTGTTAATACCGTTCAGGGGGTCATCCGACCTTGCACTTCCGCAATTTTGCCTCAGGAAAACGGTAAAACAAGCATTCTACTTGATATAGGCACAAACCCTGATGTGAAACCAGATATACTGTACCAATTTGCTTTACTGGGTTCATTATTTTCGCAATATGTTTATAAAATTTCTCAACCCAGGGTAGCATTGCTCAACATCGGAGAAGAGGAAGAAAAGGGCAATATAACCTGCCAATCTGCATTCAAATTAATGTACAATTCCAAAGATTTTAATTTTATAGGTAATGTTGAAGGCAGAGATCTTTTTAAAAGCAAAGCAGATGTTATCGTTTGCGATGGATTTACCGGAAATATCGTCCTCAAAAGCGTCGAAGCAATGTACCGTCTGATGGTTAAAAGAGGCTTTTCTGATGATTATTTTAAGAGATTTAATTATGAAAATTATGGAGGAACACCCTTACTGGGAATAAATGCTCCTATAATTTTAGGACATGGAATCTCAAACGATATTGCGATAAAAAACATGATTTTGCTTTCTAAAGAAGTATATATGGCAAAACTTCCCCAAAAAATTAAAAATGCCATTCAAAACTACAACGATACCAACGAAGTGTAGTATTTAATAATTTAAATATGAGAACGATTAAAGCAGCTATTACCGGAGTGGGAGCCTACCTGCCGGAATATATCCTGAAAAATGACGAACTCAGCCGAATGGTGGACACATCCGATGAATGGATAATGACCCGGATTGGTATCAAGGAAAGAAGAATCTTGAAAGGAGAGGGAAAAGGAACCTCTGATTTGGGAAGTAAAGCGGTAAAGGACTTGCTTAAAAAAACCGGAGTTCAGCCGGAAGAAATAGATTTGCTGATTTGCGCTACCGTAACCCCCGATATGCAGTTTCCGGCTACAGCCAACATTATCAGCGAAAAGTGTGGTATTAAAAATGCCTTTAGCTACGATTTAAATGCCGGTTGTTCGGGTTTTTTATATGCCCTTACCACTGCTTCCAAATTTGTGGAATGCGGTACCAATAAAAAAGTAATTGTTGTCGGAGCAGAGAAAATGTCTTCTATCGTTGACTATAGCGATCGTGCTACCTGCCCAATTTTTGGAGATGGCGCTGGTGCAGTTCTGCTTGAACCAACCTTCGAGGATATAGGAATTATTGACACATTGCTGCAAACCGACGGCTCGGGAAAAATACATTTACACCAGAAAGCAGGAGGCTCAGTACTTCCTCCTTCGCACGAAACTATTGATGCACGATTGCATTATATTTACCAGGAGGGACAACCGGTTTTCAAATGGGCGGTATCGAAAATGGCTGATGTTGCCGTTGAAATGATGAACAGGCACAATCTGAAACCAGAAGATATTGCGTGGTTAGTTCCCCATCAGGCAAATATGCGGATTATTGAAGCAACAGCTAATAGGATGAAAATCAGCAAAGACCAGGTTATGATAAATATTCAGAAATATGGGAATACCACTGCTGCTACACTTCCTTTGTGTTTATGGGAATGGGAAAAAAATTTATATAAGGAAGATAAGATTATTCTTGCTACCTTTGGAGCAGGATTTACTTGGGGTGCCATATACCTGAAATGGGCATACAATCCCCGGTAATCTTTCATTGTTTTCATGGTTTTTTGGTTGAAGACTGCCCTCCCAATGAGGGTGGTCTTTTTTTATTCAATACATTTGCATTTATTTGATAAAATTGCAAGATGAAATATCCATAAGAATAATGCTCCTACAAACCGAAGATGATATTTTATGGATATTTCCCAGAGTTATCGGGACAAGCGATGTAACCAATAAATTAAAGAATTAAAAACACATGAAAAAAAGGGTTTTTTCTTTAGGTATTATATTGTTAACCATTTTATTAATGCCAAATGTACAAGCACAAAAATTTGGAGGCGGGTTTCAGTTTGGGCTTAGTACCAGTGAAATTTCTGGCGACAGATTTAATGGACCAAGCAAAGCAGGAATTTATTTAGGCGCATTTACCAACTTAAGGTTATCAACAAAAACTTCATTGCAACTTGAATTAAATTATGTGCAAAAAGGCAGCAGAAAGGTTCCGGATTCTACTTCTACCGATTCATATTTATTAAGAATAAATTATATGGAACTTCCTTTATTTGTTAAATATGACATTACTTCAAAAATAATCTTCGAAGCAGGTCCCTATATTGGATTCTTAATTCACCATTATGAAGAACAAAATTATGAGGAAGTGATTTCAGATCCACCGTTTGAAAAAACAGATATTGGTGCTAATATAGGGTTATATTATACTTTGTTAAAACATTTGCGTGCCAATGTTCGCTATTCCAATACCCTGTTTTTCCCAGTTCAAAAAAGAGGTTCGGGAAATACTTACTGGCTTAAAAAAGGCAGGTATAACGAAGTGTTGAGCTTTACCCTACATTACAATTTTTAAAATTTCGATGTATGCGTTTTCTGTTGAAAATAATTGTTGGAATAACCGGAGCCAGTGGCACGGTTTACGGACAAATGTTGCTTAATAAATTACAACAACTTACTGCGCAAATTGCTGATTGCCGGGTAATTTTTTCTTCTACTGCAAAACAGGTTTGGGAATACGAACTACAAAACAAAGCATTTACCAACATACCATTTACTGTACACGAACCTGACGATTTTTTTGCCCCCTTTGCGTCAGGATCTTCATCCTACGATGCCATGATAATATGTCCATGTTCCATGGGAACCTTAGGAAGAATTGCTGCCGGCACTTCGGGCGATTTGTTAACACGTGCTGCCGATGTTATGCTGAAAGAAAGAAAAAAATTGTTGCTGGTTACTCGCGAATCACCGCTTAGTCTTATACATATCAACAATATGAAAACGGTAACCGAAGCAGGTGGCATTATTTTTCCGGCATCTCCGTCGTTTTATAACCGTCCACAAAACATTGATGAACTCGTTGCTACGATTATTGACCGGGTATTACTGCATGTTGGCTTCGATATGGAAATTTCCGCCTGGGGAAGCAAAGAGCATTGATAGATTTTATCCGTAAACAACCTTGATCTTTTTTATCCGTCTTTTATCCGATGCTTCTATAGTAAACAGATATTCATCAATTTTTAGGCTGAATCCTTTTTCAGGGATCTGTCCGCTGTGTTCGAGTATTAAACCGGCTAAGGTATCGGAATCCCCCTTGTATTTATCAAATGTCGTATCACTTATGTTGAGAATTTTATAAAAATCGTTTAAACTGGTTTTGGCTTCAAAAATATAAGTGTTTTCGTCAATTTGTTGGTAACGGATTTCATCGTTTTCGGTATCCAGCTCGTCGCTGATTTCCCCGACAATTTCCTCAATAATATCTTCAAAAGTAACAATTCCGGAGGTGCCTCCATATTCATCCACCACTATTGCCATGTGAATTTTTTTCTCCTGAAAATCACTCAATAAGTCATTAATTTTTTTGTTTTCAGGTACAAAATAAGCGGGACGAACTAACGACAGCCAAATATTATCATGAGATTTATCAAGATAGGGCAATAAGTCTTTGGTGTATAAAATTCCGGAAATGTTGTCAATCGAGTCGGTATAAACGGGTATTCTTGAATACCCTGAATCAAGGATTACCTTTAAAACTTCTTCAAAGGATAATTCAGTATTTATTGCAGTTACGTCTATTCGGGCTTTCATAATTTCTTTAACTTCAATATCACCGAATTTAACGATTCCTTCCAACATTTTTCTTTCGCCTTCGGGTGAGTTTTCATCAGCGGTAAGTTCAATGGCTTTTGATAGTTCGTCTTTTGAAATGGTTATTCCTTTTTTCACCAGCCTGTGGTCAATAAGGTTTGAAGAGGAAACAAGCAACCAACTTAGGGGATATATTATTTTTACGAGTATTTGCAGCGGTTGTGCCATGAAATGTGCAACATGCAATGAATACCTGGCAGCAAAAACTTTAGGAAGTATTTCTGCGAAAAGTAAAATTAAAGAGGTGATGATAACAACCTGAACGATAAACTCCAGAACAGGATAGGTTCCAAGGTGGAAAATTTCAGAACCCAGCAAAGTGGACAGAATTACAAATGTGATATTAATAAAATTATTACAAATAAGTATTGTAGCCAGGAGTAATTTAGGTTTGTCAAGCAGTCTTACGATGACATCATCCTTTGGATTTTCGTTGGTTCTGATTGATTTTAGTTGGGAGGGAGAAAGTGAAAAAAAAGCAACTTCACAAGCCGAAATTAAAGCCGATGCAAATAACAATAAGGGCAAAAGAATAAAAAGAAAAATAATGCCTAATGAAACCACACTTGTTAAATTATTGTATGAATATATACTCTCCAGACTCATAAATTCTGGAATCAGAATTATTTTTTACGAAAAAATCTTCCCTTAAATTGTCAAACAGAAGGAAGCGTAAACAATAAATTGCAATATACTAAAATGGCAAATCATCTTCCGGCAGATTTGTATTGCCGGCGTGATTGTTATAATCATCATTCATTACCGAACCTTCAACCACAGGATGTTCGCTTTTCGGACTTCCAACAAGAACAAGGTTTTCGCCGATGATTTCGGTAATATACCGTTTGTTGCCATCTTTGTCTTCCCATGAGCGTGTACGGATTTTACCTTCAAGATATACCTGTTTACCTTTTAGAAGATATTTTTCGGCAATTTCAGCTAAACCTCTCCATAATACTACATTATGCCATTCTGTTTGTGCTGTTTTGCTTCCGTCTTTGTTTTTTATAACTTCAGACGTTGCTAAAGAAAATGTAGCCTTTTTAACGCCATTTTCCAGGTTTTGAATATCCGGGTCCCTGCCCAGATTGCCCACTAAAATTACTTTGTTTACTCCAGATGCCATTGTACATAGATTTAATTAAACCAAATTTACTTTTACAAAGATTTACAAATATAGACTAATCTTTTTCCAAAAGCAAATATTTTTTATAAAGCTGTTTAACAATAGAGGATTAAGTATGAAAAAACCAATGATCATATTTGCTTAAAAAAGTTTTAATCAAACTGGATACAGGATAGTTCTGTAATAATTCAGTATTTATCATTTTTGCTTCGGGAAAAAAGTTGTTTCCGCTTGCTGTTATTTTGTAAAATGTAGCGTTAATTATTTGATGGGTAAGTATATGCTTGAATATTTCGGATTGTCCGATAACAGAATCAACCCAAGAACTATCTTTTTCGAATTTGTTTATATATTCAGGTAATTGTCTGACAGATACTGGTATTTCAGTTTCTATCAGTGGAAAATCATATAATCCGTTCCAGATATCTTTTTTATTTCTTTTTCCGAATAAGGTGTAAGTGGAGTTTTCTTTTGGAATGATAAAGACCAGGTAATGAAAAAATCTGTTTTTTATGTTAATGGTTTTATTTTTAAGAGGAAGGGTATTTACTTCGTTTGATAAAAAAGCACTGCAATAATTTTGCAAGAGACATGATACACATTGTGGCGATACCTTTTTACAAACGAGCGCGCCAAAATCCATCAATGCAGAATTAAAAATACCAGGTTCGCTTTTAAGCAAAAGCTTATCGGCAAGCAGGTAAATTTGTGCTATGCCCGTTGCGGTATCCACAGGAGTTTTTACACCAAAAATTCTGCTGATAATTCGTATTACATTGGTATCCACGGTAGCATACGGAACATTATAAGCCAGCGATATTATGGCAGCAGCGGTATATTTACCCACACCTTTTAGTGAAAGAATTTCTTTATAGGTGGAAGGAAAAATACCATGAAATTCATTAACTATTTTTTTTGCTGTCAGGTGAATGTTTTTTGCACGTGAATAGTACCCCAGTCCTTGCCAATATTTCAAAACTTCGTCTTCAGTGGCGGATGCCAATTGAAATATTGTGGGGAAACGGGTAATAAAACGTTCGTAAAATACAAAACCTTGGCTGATTCGGGTTTGCTGGAGTATAATTTCGGAAATCCATATTTTGTAGGGGTCAGTAGTATCTCTTCATGGGAAATCCCGTTTATGTTCAGTAAACCAGTGTAGTATGAGGTTTTGTATTTTGCTGAAAGTTATTTTATTGGGGTGATTTATCATTTTTTGTGAAAAAATTTATATTTTTTTTCTAATTGAATTAAAATGAATTATATTTGCAGCCATATTAAAAATTTTATTTTCAAAACTTTAAAAACCTTTGAAGTATGACAAAAGCAGAAATCGTAGCAGACATTGCTAGCAAAACCGGCGTAGAAAAAGTAGCCGTTCAAGCAGTTGTAGAATCCTTCATGGATTCTGTAAAGGATTCATTATCAAAAGGCGAAAACGTTTATTTGAGAGGCTTTGGCAGCTTTACAATTAAACGTCGTGCTGAAAAAACCGGAAGAAATATTTCAAAAAACACCACCATTATTATTCCGGCACATAATATTCCTGCATTTAAACCGGCAAAAACCTTTGTTGTTGAAGTAAAAAACAAAGTTAAATAATTTTCTACGTTTACAAAATTAGTATCATGCCTAGCGGTAAAAAAAGAAAAAGACACAAAATGTCGACGCACAAGCGTAAAAAGCGCCTGCGCAAAAACAGACACAAGAAGAAATAGGCTTTACCGCCAATTTTTGATGAGGCTGTCCAAAAAGTATTCGGTTTCATATTATTGTCGAGTATTTTTTGGACGCCCTCTTTTAATACTCCTTGTTTCCCGTTCTCCTTAACCCACCGGTACTTTATCTCTGCATTTCGCTGGTAGCAATCATTCATTAAACTGATTTGTTTTGAATAAGGAGTTAATCATAGATTCAAATTCTTCCGAAGTCAATGTTGCATTGCTCGAAGAAAAATGCCTTGTTGAGTTAAACAAGGAAAAAAATGATCATAGCTTTTCCGTGGGTGATGTGTATCTTGGGAAGGTTCGTAAAATTATGCCCGGACTTAATGCCGCTTTTATTGACGTAGGTCATGAAAAAGATGCTTTTTTGCATTATTTGGATCTGGGACCGCAAATAAGTTCACTCAATAAGTATACCAGGATTGCTTTAGCCGGAAAAACCCCCAATCTTGCAACCAATTTTAATCTGGAACCAGACATTGAAAAAACTGGGAAAATTTCATCAGTACTCAATCCGGGGCAACAAATACTGGTGCAAATAGCTAAAGAACCCATTTCGACTAAAGGACCCAGGGTTACTTCCGAAATTTCCTTTGCCGGTCGTTTTCTCGTTCTTGTTCCTTTTTCTAACCGGATTTCTATTTCTCAGAAAATTAAAAGTCTGGATGAGAGAAATAGACTAAAACGTTTAATTACAAGCATTAAACCCAAACACTTCGGAATTATTATCCGTACTGTTGCCGAAAATAAAAAGGTCGCCGACCTGGATGCAGATTTAATTAGCCTGTTAAATAAATGGGAAAGTATAAGTACACAGTTACCCGGTGCGAAAGCTCCGTTAAAAGTTATAAGCGAAATGGCTCGTACTTCGGCTATTCTTCGTGATGTACTAAATGAAACTTTTAACAATATTCATGTTAATGATATTGTCCTATACGAAGAAATAAAAAATTATATACGAACCATTGCATCCGAAAAATTGGATATTGTAAAACTTTACAAAGGGAAAGTTCCTATTTTCGAGCACTTTGGAGTAGAGAAACAAATAAAAAATTCTTTTGGTAAAATCATCACTATCAAAAGTGGTGTGTATTTAATCATTGAACACACTGAAGCTTTGCATGTTATTGATGTTAACAGTGGGCATAGGGTGAATGCACAAAATTCACAGGAAGTAAATGCTTTGGATGTAAACATCGAAGCGGCTATAGAAACAGCTCGGCAATTACGCCTTCGCGATATGGGCGGGATTATAGTTATTGATTTTATTGATATGCACGAACCGGGAAACCGCCGCAAACTCTACCAAAAACTGAAAGAGGAAATGGCTAGAGACCGGGCAAAACATACCATTTTGCCTCCCAGCAAATTCGGTTTAGTGCAAATTACAAGACAAAGGGTAAGACCGGAAACCAATGTGCAAATCGTTGAAAAGTGTCCTTCGTGCGAGGGTACCGGCGAAATAAAACCCAGTATTATTTTAACCGATGAAATTGAAAATAACCTCAGGTATTTGATTCATGATCAAAATGAAAAAAAGCTAAAACTCAATGTCCACCCCTTTATTCATGCTTACCTTACCAAGGGAATTTTTTCCATCAGGTGGAAGTGGTTTTTAAAATACGGGAAATCAATATCAATAGGCAGTATGCAATCGTATCATTTTTTGGAATATCATTTTTTCAATAAAAACAACGACGAAATCAAAATGTAATTTTATTGCTATATGGAAATAGTAGTTAGCGGAATACGGTCTACCGGAGATTTACATCTGGGGAATTATTTTGGAGCCATCAGGAATTTTGTGAAAATGCAATACGAAAACTATTGTTATTTTTTTATAGCAGATTATCACTCGCTTACGACGCACCCCACTCCCAACGACCTACATGGCAACGTAGAAAAAGTATTAGTTAATTTTTTAGCTTGCGGACTGGATCCGGAAAAGACGACACTGTATATTCAAAGTGACCTTCCCGAAGTTGCCGAGCTTTATCTTTTATTAAACATGAATGCTTACCTTGGAGAGCTGGAACGCGTAACTTCGTTCAAGGATAAAGTTCGCAAGCAACCAGACAATATTAATGCCGGGCTGCTTACTTATCCTACCCTCATGGCTGCAGATATTATTATTCATAAGGCACATAAAGTGCCGGTGGGCAAAGACCAAGAGCAACACCTTGAAATGACACGGACTTTTGCCAATCGTTTTAACAGAATGTATAAAGTAGATTATTTTCCGGAACCCCAAGCATATAATTTTGGAGAAGCATTGGTAAAAATACCAGGTTTGGATGGCGGCGGGAAAATGGGAAAATCGGAAGGAGAGGGGAATGCCATTTTCCTTTCCGATACACCTGAAATGATACGTAAAAAAGTAATGAGGGCAGTTACCGACTTCGGTCCGGTACAAATGTGCCAGAAAAAACCAGATGCCATAGCAAATTTATTTACTCTTTTATCAGTTGTTTCTACTCCCGAAACCGTGGAATATTTCGATAATTTATACAATAAATGCCAAATACGTTATGGAGATTTAAAAAAACAACTTGCCGAAGATATTATTAAATTTACTCAACCATTCAGAGAAAAAATTACAGAATTATCGGCAAATAAATCCTACCTTCGAAAAGTAGTAACCATGGGCGCCGAAAAAGCTCGGGTAAGTGCTGCACAAACCATTAAAGATGTGCGTTCAATTATTGGGTTTAAGTCATTTTAATGCAATGTCATGCCATCACAACGAAAAACATTGGTACAATTTACAGAATGGTTTTTAAGAATTGCTATAATAATATATTGCTTTTCTTTTTTATACAATGTTAATAACGATCTTTCTTTGGAGAATAATTTTTGGGATGGATTTGTAAAAATTGTGTTACTGCTTATTTTCATAATATTACTCGTTATTCTGATTTCCATTAGCCGTTCAAATTTTGAAACATTCGGTTTTTTTCTTGTGTTTATCGGAACATTATATAACATATTTCAGATTATTTTTGTAAAGGGTTTTTCATCCGAAATAGCCCTGCATTTTTTGCTGATTTCCGTTTCTTTTTATTTTCTAACAAAACCTATCCGAAGCAAGAAGAAACAAATTACTACATTTTAACCATCATGCAGTGAGTATAATAAAACGAATAGCGGCAATTTTATTTGTGTTGGCTATTGTGGTTATTATATTATTGTGGTATGTTGGCTTTTTTGGTTCTTATGGGGTAATGGAGAAACTGGTTGGTCCATATATTTTTGTCTATGAAAATGTAAATGAAAAGATTGAGAACTCACAAGAAGTTCAAAACCGTGTTTTTAATACATTGCGTTCCGATGGATTTCATCCTCGTAAACATTTTGGAATTTATATTTTCGGGAAAGCAAAAAAACAAGATTCGATAAAAGCAGGTTGTTTAATAGAGACAGAGGATTCTATTAAATTAAATAATTACGAAAATAAATACAAAATTTTACGTTTTGAAAAACAATTTGCCCTTACGGCGGAATTTCCATATCAAAACAGGTATTCTACTATTTCGGGAATGATAAGAGTTTATCCTTCCATAAAGAAATACGCTAAAATTAAGAGCTTTGTACTTCTCCCCATCATTGAAATTTATGATTTACCACAAAAAAATATTATTTACATAATGCCAATACAATCATCAAGGTTCAATCCAGTTGACGCATTAACGCAATAAACCGATAATATAATTTGTATGTAAATGTTTTTTAAATCTTTCGTGTCTATCCGCATTCTTATAAGTTTTAGGAAAATTTAGGATGATTTGGTTTTTTACCGAAGAAAGATAAAAAAGGCTGCCCGGTGAAAGACAGCCTTTGTATGGTTTTTAAATTAATTTTTTACTGAATAATTAATTTTTGGGTAAGAGTTTCCGTACCACATTTCAAAGTAAGCATATAAACACCCCTTGACTGATTTTTCAGGTTTATCGTTTTGTTGACTTTATCAGTGAAGGAGAATGACTTTTCGCTAAACACTACCTTACCTTCAGGGTTTGTTATGGTAATATCAACTTGTTTCTGTTTTACAGTCTTGAATGAAATTTCAAAAATACCATTGTTGGGATTAGGGTATACTTTTAATGAAGCAAATGCTGAAATTTCATCTATACCTTCACAATTGCTCATTGTAACCACAATTTCATCAGTTGCCTGACATCCTTTATTGTCGGTAATGGTTACTAAAAATGTATTTGCACCAAGGTTAGCGTTAGTTGAGTCAACTATAATCGTTTGCCATGTTGAGCCATCACTCCAGCTATAGGTTACAAAACCGGCTCCGGCATCGAGAGTATGGTTATGGTAAATACACATTATAGTATCGTTACCCAAAAATACAGTTGGCAAAGGATTAACGGTAATTTGTGCTATACCTGTTCCCGAATTGCTGCACAAGTGTGCATCAAGTACAGATGTTACTGAAAAATCGGAATTGGATTCAGGTGTAACTTCAAGTGTATAAGGGGTGGTTTCGGTTGTCAATGTATCTGTAGAGGTATTCATAACGAAATTCCATGGTGCAGTTCCTGTGAAATCTATGGAAAGCAAAGCCGGTTCTCCTTTACAAATTTCTGTTGTGCCGGATATTGTAGCCGTAGGTAAGGGAAATACAGAAATTTCGAGGGGCAAAGAGGGTGTCCCGCTACCGCAGAGATTATTTCCGGTTACAGTAATTTGTGCCTGACCGGTAAATCCGGCATTCCAAAATACTTCTGCCTGTAAATTGTTAGCTGTAACTGTACCAGCGGTTTCTGGTATTAGTGTCCATGTGTAAGAAATTGCCTGTGGTAAGGAGTTTATTGTATAAATTTCTGAAACGGTCGTAGCGCAAATTTGTGTTTCTCCAATAGGAGTTTCTGCCATACCGGGAACGGTGAATATCGAAAGTGCCATGTTATCAACATCATTACCCATGTTTCCCAAACCAGTAAGGGTTAAAATTACCAAACCATTGCTAATATCGTTTGTACCAGGGGTATATTCTGGAGTTAGTAATGTGGGGTCGGAAAATGTTCCATCGCCAGAAGTTGTCCATGCAATAGACGTATAATCAGAACCACTGCCACTTAAAATGTAGTTTGAACCGGTGCAAACAGAAGCATCTTCTCCGGCATTTACTGTAGGAACGGTAAAGGGAGGAAGAACAATATAATCAACCCAGGCGGCATCGCTGCCATTGCTTTGGGAAACGTCTTTATTATAAATCCAGCTTAACGTATGGCTTCCTTCACTTATAGGATATGCTACTCTTGTCCAGTCAACTTCGCCAGACCATTGTGCAATGACAACACCATCAATGTAAAAAGTAAGAAAATCGTAGTCTGGTTCTGAGGATACTTTGCAGAAAAATGAAATACTATCGTTACTGGCACATTCCCATTGCAGATTCAGTTCACTAGAACCCATGTCTGCAATAGTACCTGATATGGCACTGAATGCACCTTCATAAATATTTTCATTCGAAACTTCCCATCCGGCATCGCCACCCGATGTCCAGTCGAATTGAGTAAAATCTCCTGTTTCCCAGTCTTCGAGAATAAGACCAATATTGCTGACAAAAGATTTAGCAGCAGAGTACAATCCGGCTGTTACATTATAATTAAACTGAACAGCCGTTCCTACCGGAGCATCTTCGCTAACTGTAATATTAAAAATAGCATTTGCTGTTTCCCCTGGTGTAAGAGTGTCATGTTCAAAGCTTGTATTATTTAATGTAACATATTCGCTGTTTTCAGAGATAATCCCCACGATATTAAGAACGTCAAAATCACCAGAATTGGTTGTAGCTATCCTGATGTCAGCGGTTTCTCCGGGATCAAGCCGGTTATTATTATTTCCCAGCGGGTCGGAAACAGACAATGTACCGATTTCAATTGCTGGTGCATGAGCTGTAAGAGTGAATTTGCTTGTCCAGGTACTGTCGCCGTCAGTTACATTGATGTCAAAATCAACCTTCATTTCGTCTGGAATATTTGGAGCAACGGTAAAAGTATAAGCATCGGGAACGAAAACCGTATCAGGAACATTGAAGCTGCCAAACGATTCCTGGTTATCGCTGATTGTAATATAAGGATTTGATGTAGATATTGTTGCAGTTACATTGTCTGCGGGCTGGTCGCCAAGATTCATTAAACTAATTCCCAGGTTGATGGTTTCGCCATAGTCCATTTGTCCGTTTCCGTTTCCGCCCGTAATGTCATTAATTTGATTTGATTGGTAAACAATCCAGGGCTGATTGGGTGGAGGACCGGTTTCGAATGGAGAAGTAAAAGACATTGCATGTCCTGTACGATTGTCGGTCCAAACAGGATATACTTTGCGTCCGTGAGCTGTAATACCCAGATAATCTCCAAAATAACTTGAAGCAAGCCCGGAAATTGGCTCAGGGGTAAAGGCTACATCGCTAACTTTAAAATCTTCCCATGTTTGACCTCCATCTGTTGAATTGGCAACAAAAACTTCACATTGACTGGAAGAAACATTGCGGTCGTCGTAGAAAATAACGCTCAGATAACCCGAAACATCATCACAGCAAATCCAGGGGAAGAAATGTTGTTTTCCTTGTCCTGGCAAATCCTGATTAACTTTTAAAGGTGTTGACCATGTTGCACCCTGGTCAGTAGATTTTATCATATAAACATCAATATCGCCGTCAGCATTGATACCAGGAACGCCGATATTGGTCCAGAGAACATAAATAGCTCCACGGTTTGGTCCGTTGCTTATGTCAACAGTCATTGAAGGGAATGAGTTGACACGCATGTTTTTAGAAGTCCCCGAAGTACGTATTCCCCTGATGTCTCCAATGATGCGGGTAGCAGGTTGCCATGTTGCACCTCCATCAAGTGATTTGGAAAAGCCTATGGCACTTTCATCGGTTGGCCATCCGTCATAGATTGCCCAAATAGCGTAAACTTCACCATTCGGACCTGTATGCAGGTTAACACCTTGATTATGACTTCCTGCATTAACGGCAGAACTTACATTTACAGCGCTTGACCAGGTATCCCCACCATCAGTAGTACGAGATACTTCTATTTCGTTATTATTGGTTCCTCCAAAATTAGTCCATGCATCGTACAAATTACCGGCATAAGGGCTCGAAGTGCTGTTATCTATCCAAAGATGATTTTTATCGAGCATATTTCCCCATCCTGATGGAGGGTTAGCAACTAATTTTGCAGTCCAGTTTTGACCTCCATCGTTGGAATAAGAAACACCTTGTCCGGAATTAGCATGAATATACCCAACATACATTCTGCCGGTCAAGCTAATAGCTGTTGTTGGGTCACCGGAGTTTGCTCCACCAGCACCTTCTACTTCGCCTTCCCAGGATTCGCCTCCATTGGTAGTATAAAAATCATTGGCTCCGTAAAGATCACCTACCGGGTTTTCTGTTGAATTATTTGAATTCAAAACATGATCCTTGTCATTAGGATTAACAAAAACAGAATTTTCACTTTGTGTTGAATTAACTTCGGTTAATGGAATATCAGGTGAGTCATCAACCAAAACGGATTTTGCATTTATCCCACTCCCTGTGTTAACGGCTTTAGGAACTGGTAAATCTGGTGCAACCGGGGTTAACCCCAATTTTGCCATGTTTTTCCAGTACCGCATGTTGTCCACTCGGGTATCAACAGTAAGCCTGTCCGGATATTTTTTCTTCAGGTTCTTTTTTGCATTTTGTTGTGCAAATAAGGAAAGAGATAAAAAAGAAAATATCAAACAAAAAATAAAGGCAAATTTAATTTTCTTCATCATGTGTGTATTTATTATTATTTTTGAATAATTAGTTTCTTGCTTTTAATCATGGAGTTGTTATTGACGATAATAGTATATATTCCCTCAGATAAATTATTAATATTTAATGGGAATTCATTATTGTTTAACGATACATTTTTATTATACATTATATTTCCAACAGAATTCATAATTTTTATATTAACATCTGATTTTGCGGTTTGTTCAAAATGTAGCATTATTGAACCTTTGCATGGATTGGGATAAAATGAGAAAAATTCATCATTTGCAGGTTTTTCTGAGATACTGGTTTCAAAATCCACAGGGGGAAATACGATGTAATCAATATTTGCCTGGTCGTTGCCGCCACTTTCCATCCAGTCTTTTGAGTAAATCCACGAAAACGTATGTATTCCGACTGTAACAGGATACTGTACCAATACCCAGTCTTTTTCTCCTGACCATTCGTCCATTTGCTGATTATCAATGTAAAATCTGAGGAAATCATAATCTTCTTCGGAAGAAACCTTGCGGAAAAATGAAATTGTATCGGCTGAAATCACTTCGGCGGTAAGTGAAAATTCCGACGACTGATTATCCGTTATTATTCCGGATTGTACACAATATGTACCCTCGTAAGGATTGGTAGAATTGATAATCCAGGGTTGATCGCCTCCATTTTGCCAATCATATTTTGTAAAATCACCCGTTTCGAAATCCTCAAAAATTAAGCCTACCGATATGTTGTAAGTACGTTGTAATCCATAATTCCCTTCAATCAAATAAAGAAAATCCACCACCGTTCCGATAGGTGTAACGTTATCAACTGTTACCTCATAAGTTGCTGTAACTGCATTTCCGGCTGTGATGTTTTCAATATTAAAGGAGGGGTTTATGATGTTAACATAAGGATTTGTTGTGCTCAACATTGCCGTAAGTCCTGAAATATCACTAAGTCCTGAGTTGGTGGTTTGAATTTGTAAAGTTGCTGTTTCTCCGGGATCAAGCTGATGATTACCATTGCCACCGGCAATATCGTCGATGCTGATATTTCCTGTAACCAGAGAGGGTGCATTGGCAGAAAGTGTAAAGGAAGAATTCCAAGAACCGCCGCCTTCGGCAGTGATATTAAATTCGATAAGGTGATTATTGGGGATATTATTTGCAACCGTGAAGGTAAAAGCATTGTCTTTAGAAACTGATTGTCCGGCATTAATGTCCCCGTAATTTTCGGTATTGTCAGTAAGGGTTATGTAGGTGTCGTTTGTTGTAAGAGTTGCCATAACATTTGGGGCGGTAAAAGAGCCTACATTATTTAATGTTACTGTTAGCTGAATATTTTCGCCATAGTCCAACATCCCATTGTTATTTCCCTGGGAATCGTTGATAGTATTGGAAAGATAAATTACATAAGCCGTTCCGCTGGGGATTACAGTTATCGTGAAATGGTGAGGAAGACAGTTGTTACCTGAAATAATCAAATCGGCATCACCAGGAAGGGTAATTGCCGGGTCAATGGCAATTTCAGCTTGTCCGTTTTCATCTGTTGTAGCAGTGCCATAGACTATTCCGTCTTTCATCAAAACACAATTAAACAAAGCAAGTGGTGAGCCGTTACTGGTTACTGTTACTGGCATTGATATCTGCCCGATTGTGATAGATGTGGGATAAGTAGCTTGGATGCTAATGGGTTCAACAGTCCAAATGCGCATGGCGGGATCTCCCAGCACATTGCAATCGTAGAAACACCAGCGCAATGCACCATCTTCCCATTGTCCTGGTGCATTCACCCAGGGAGAGGTGGCGGCTTTAGATTCGGCATGTGCTTGTCCGATTTGCAACAGATGATCATTATATAAGGCATCTACAAATTCCCTGTGCAAATGGGCGGAGGGTCCTTCAGTTTGCCCTTCGTTAAACCATCCATATCTTGAATTTCCCACAAAAGCAGCAGCAAAATTGGCAATACCTACCATTTCTTCTGCAATACAATCGTTATAATCAAATGAGCCACATAAACATCCGTGTGTGTAAATTAATGCATAGTTGTGTGTTGTTCCGTTTACGGCATAAAAATTCTGATCGGTGATATCACTATTCGATAAATACATTACGTAAGTTTCATTAGCATGCCCCACATGATGTAAAAAAGATTTACCAGTGTTAAGTTGTTCAATCAGATCGCCTCCGGACCAATTTACATGTTCTGAGAACATTGAATCTATTACATTGTCAGAAGTAATACCATCGGTGGTATAACCATTATCTTCGTGGTGTCCGATAATCATACGCAGGTAATCGCTTCCTTCGGTATTGGGTTCATCATACAAATGTTCTCCGGCGAGCAATGGATTGGTCATTTCACCAAGCACAGGGTTACCCTGGTAACTCATGGTTTTGTTAAGCATATGAGTAAGCTCAGTTTGTGTGCTGAATGGCATCCGGGCTACAGAAACATCCGGCAGTAAGTCGTCTTCCCCAATTTCTCCCCATTTGTCGTCGCCATCGGTATTCCAGTTGCCATCTAAGGATGAATAATAAAGGTCGGAAGGAATATTGCTGTCCTCCTGATTTCCCCCTCCGGAAGTTACAAAACAATAAAAGCCGCGGTAAGGAACTATTTCCACATCACCAGCGAGCAATACGTATTGAATGCTTTTTTCCTGATATTGCTGAATTATATAATTACGAATTTTTTCAGGCAAATCCTGTCCCGCAATCTGTGAACTAATAGCATCCGTTGTAACTTCCTGTACTTTTAACCCCCTTATCTGGTAAAAATTAATCAAGGACAAAAATTGTCCGGAGAACGCGTTAGAGGTAATGATAAGCATGTCGTAAGAATCTGTCCTCGGTTTTTGTATGGGGTATGATGCAATGAATTCGGGATTTTGTGCGAGATTTTTAACAGATTGCCGTACATTTTCTTTTGAATTCAGGTTTTTAAGTGCGTCGGCAGCATCTTTGCCTGAAGCTGCAACAATACGGATAGTAACCTTTTTATAATAGAACAATTTACCTGAAACAGGGTTGTATTTTACAGGTGTGAATGCCGACTGGGCAAATCCGTAACCATTCATAAACTGGGTACTCAAATGTCCATAGGCTTTGACAGGATAATCTGCATTTTTGTTGTAAATGATTTCATCCAATGCAAATTTTCCGCTTTTACCTTTGGAAATAGGACGCGAATACTGTTGTGGGTACAATTTGAAGAAGCCGTTGATGGCTACTTCATTTTCGCAGATTACCTCAATACTTATTGCACTTTCACCAGGAGGTAGCAACAGAGATACCGACTGATAGGGCAGTGCGGGTTGTCCGGCTATTCCGGTTAACAAAGTGTTTTTGAATATAATAGATTGATAATCGCCATGATTTGCGATCTGGTAATCCGAAAAATAATAGGTCTTTTCAATAACCGTTGCCTGTACAGATACAATGGCCATAATAGCACATAAAGCAAGTAAAATTCTTTTCATACAATTGATTAATAAAATGTGCCCAAATGTAGATAATATCTTTTTATGAAAAAGCATTCCGTGTGCTCAATTGCAAAAAACAGCAATAAAAAAGCCATTCTGATTTTTCAGAACGGCTTTCTCATATAAAATAAAACAGTAACTAACGAATAATCAATTTTTCAGACGATATGCTATTTCCATGTTGAATAACAAGGAGATAAATTCCGGAAGGAAGATTCAGATTAAATATTTCATTAGAAGAACCCATAACTCCTGTTTTTTCAAAAACGACAGCATTATAAGCATTTACAACTTTCACGGTTGCTTTATCTGTGGTTGCTTTAAACATAACTGAAAAAGTTCCATTATTGGGGTTCGGAATAATTGAAGGTTTACTATTGTTATTTTCGGTAATGCCATCACAGATAAGAACCGATACCTGTAGTTCAGAGGAAAAAGCACTTTCGCCACAGTCGTTTATACCTTTTACTTTAACAGTAGCCAATCCAGTGTAGGAAGTATTCCAAGTTACGGTGGCTGTTAATCCGTTGCCATCTATGGTTCCGGCTTCAGCAGGAAGTAATTCCCAGCTATAAGACAAAACATTGTTTGCTTCCTGTGTGGTATAAGTGGTAAATGGCTCTTCAGCAGGACATATTTCGACATTGCCTGTCGGGGTCTGGGGTATTTCAGGCAGCAAGTTCTTGATTATGGTTGTCGAACCCTGCATAGGCTGCTCGCAATATTGCCCATAGCTATAAGCTTTTACTGTATAACTGCCTTCTAAAATCTGGTTGCCAAAACTGAGGGCTTCTCCTGTACCTGGTACCGGATTTCCTGTAGAAGTTTCATTCAAAAAAAGTTGATATGTTTTTCCTGATTCTGAATTCGATAGACCTACTTCTACGCCCAAAGTTCCTTCGCAATAACTGCCGCCTCCGGTGATTTCAAAAACAGTGGGAGCAGACAATTTTGTAATTTCCAAATTATCGGAGGAAAATCCTTCGCCACAAGTATTTGACCCTTTTACAGAAACGTAAGCTGTTCCTGTATAATTGTCGTTCCATGTAACTGTACCCACGGTGTCATTACCGACAATTTCCCCGGCTTCCAAAGGAGATAATTGCCAGATATACGAATTCGCCTTGGTGGCTCCAGAAGTAAGGTATTCGGAAACAGAAGTATTCGTACATACAATCGTTTCTCCGTAAGGAATTCCTGCTTGTGTAGGTACTGAATTTACTGTTATAAAATCGGCACGTAAAGTAGTATTGCTTGCTAACCCGTTAGTTACAGTAAGGCTTACATTGTAATTCCCAGAGGTAAGATAGGTTACCACGGGATTTTGTTCTGTTGATGTGGCCGGATCTCCGCCTGGGAAACTCCAGTTCCATGTTGTAGGAGGCAGTGGACTTGCAGTTGAAAGGTCGGTATAATGTACAATTCCTGCTTCACAAACTGTGGTAGTATCCGTATCAAAGTCCGCGATTACTGTACCGGAAGACAGTTCTTCAAGTGCTACTTTGGTTCCCTGTAAAATTTCTTTGCTTGTATTGTCCTGTATAAAGGCAACTAATTCACAATTTTCTGCAGGCCATGCTGTATTAAGGGTAAAAGTAAGCGTAACCAACTGGGTAGAATCAGTAGGATCAAGTGCAACAGTAGTACCCGACTGATTGGGCATCATTAACCGGTTTACAAAATTAAGTTCTGTTTGCCCTTGCCAGTTGTAGGCAATTTCCGATTGTGTTAAAGCCAGGTGAATTTTCATATTTGTGCTGGTAGTAGCTGCAACCTGTTTGGCTTTAACCAAAACAGTGTAATCAGCACCCGTATTGGAACCAAAAATTTCGAGCGTAAAAGAAGATGGAATTGCTTTACGTTGGTTATACTTTGGCAAATATGATGAATACATACTTTGGGTATGGTTTCCCCCTACTACCGTCAGCACTCCATCAAATTTTGCAGTCGGGAAACTCGAAATACCGTAATAACTATTCCTTGCATTCGAATAGGTGTTGGCAAAAATATCGCCGTTATGATTTTCAACTACAGCTACATCCTTGCCATTAGTGATTAAATCGTCAGCACCAAGAGCTGCACCGGGACAATATTGGCACCACGTTCCTGTGCCAATTTCAAGGACAACCATATCTCTTTCTACTTGCTGGGCATGTACCCATAGTATAGAAAAGAACATACAGATAAAAAGTACACTTTTTTTCATTTTGTAAATGCTTGTTAATTAATAATTAAATTGCAATGAAATATAAACCTGCAAATCTATATAAATTATTCTATATATAGATATATAGATAAGAAAAATATTTTTCAATAAAACGATACCAGAAATTCATTTAACCTTCATATAATGAACAATTATAACTAAAAAAGGTTGAGGTTTGTTTCTTTTAATAATTTATTAAAATGAAACCCGCATGCATTGCATCCGTAAAAAGCGCCAATGAAACTAATTTTCTGGATTATGGGTTTCTCTGGAAATCTTGAATGAACATAAACCAATTAAACACAGATTAAATAGTATATGATTTAAAAGCAGATATTTACATTATTCAACCTTTTTCAAACCAGATCATCTGGTTTGCTCGTATTGAATTTTTTATTGAAATTTTGAACGGGATAGCAAATAAATGTAAGCAGCTTTCGCAGTAATATCTAAATAATCAAATGCTTCACCAACTGTTTGTCCAACAGAGATGCACCCATGTTTTTCCCAAACAGCTACTTTATGTTTTTCCAGTGCTTGTAGTGTTTTTTCTGCAAGAACATGGCTTCCCGGCTCAGAAAAAGGAACAAATCCCACTCCATCAGGAATAAACAATGAAATTTCAGGATGCATGGAAAACAAAAGTGTGTTCAGCGCTTTTTCCTGGTTGAGCCCAGGAATATGTGTTAGAGCAATCATCTCCGTAACATGTGAATGCAATACTGCTTTTTCTTTTGCATTTTGCGCCACCAGTTGGTTTTGGATAGCCAAATGGGTCGAAAGCTCTGAAGTTGGGGTTGCATTGGAATTTTTACCGGGGATGTAAATAGTGGCTTTATTTCCCTCGGAATTGATGGATAGCAGGCAAATGTTTTCACTGTTTTTTTGCGAAAAACGGCGCATCTGGCTACCTGAAATAGTAACAACCAACGTATTGCAGGAAAGATAATGAAAAGGATATTCTAACGAAATTTCTATGAAATTATGTGTCGGATATATTTTCGAAGGAACCAGCCCGGTAACATTTACCGAAATATTTCCTGCATTTCGTTCCGCCCAGCCTTTGTTCCACAAAAATCCCCCAATTTCATCAATTTCCGATAAGATATCGTGAATATATGTTTGAAACATTGATAATTAATGCTGAATAACGATTTTAATTACGCATGGCATTCCATTAACCGATAGAACTCCTAAATACGTTCCGTTTGACAACGGGGAACCCTGATCAGATTTTCCGTCCCAGTTGAATTTTTGTACTCCTGCCGGCAAATTTCCATTGAAAACCGTTTTGCATTTTGTACCGGTAGCAGAAAAAACTTCCATTTTTACTAACGAAGTTTCTTTAAGTATGAACACGATTTCTGTTTTGTTGTACAGTGGATTGGGAGAAACGAACAAATCATAAACATTTTTTGGTAAATTCTGAATACCTACTGATACAGGGCCCAATAATCCGTTGGCTTGCAGATTCTGGGCATAAATATCGGATTCTCCGTTTCTTTGGTCTTCCCAAGCCATAATCCATTGATAATTATTCAGGATACCCGTATATCTGTGTACTTTATCACTTTGTACCGAACAAATTTCAACCATTTGCGGATTCCAAACAAAGGAACCGGATTCGTCCACCTTAGTACACATTACTCTACTATCAGTTACATTTCCAAAGTTGTAGTCGTCATAAATTACAACTGCATCATTTTCAAAGCATTTTGTAGTAACAAAACTAATTTGCTTGTCCGACAGATCAATAAACTTCTTCCCCAAATCTCCCCATAATTTGGTTCCATCAGGTGTAACCAATTGCCCGGATAAACCTTGGTTGTCCTGATTGGCATTTTGTTCACTCCAAAAAACAAAGAGTTTGTCTGATTGTGGATTGTATTTTACTGTAGCGTCCAGATGCTGTCTTGAATTATCTGTGCTCATTTCCACTCCATCGGCAGGCATAAGTAAATTACCATCATTATCCGTATGCTGAACAAAGGTGCTGTAATTCCAGTCGGCATTTCTGTCATCAAACCAGCTTATGTAAAATCCACCGTTTTCATCATAATCTGTGCTATAAGTTTGTGGGTAAAAAGGGATTCCGGTTCCTTCATAAACCACTTTTTCCTGTTGCCAGAGTAAGATTCCGTCAGGACCAATTTTTTGAAAATAGATATATTTTTCACCCATATAGCTGCCATATTGTTTTGAGTAGATCATAAAAACATTTCCATTTCCGGCATTCATAAGTATGGGAAAAGAATATAAACATGCGGTGTCGGGCTGATAAACAATGCCGTCACCCCACAATTTTTCTCCAGAGGGGGAAATTTTTTGAAGCATAATATATTCATTGCCGGTGTCGGGCGATCGGTTCCATGCTACGATGGTATTGCCTTCACTATCGAGAACGCAAACAGGAGTAACTTCAAAATCAACGCTATTGGAAAGCTCTGTGCCGTTTTCTCCCCATAAAAATTGCCCGGTTGGAGAAATTTTATAAGCAAAAATATCATTGTTTCCGGCGTTTCTTATATCCTGAAATGTAATAATTGCATTGGTGTCGTTGTCCACTGTAACATCATAATCTGTAAGCCAGGTCATGGATTGATTACTACTTATTAAGATGCCACCCGAAATCCAGAGTTCTTTTCCGGTAACATCCAGCTTTTGCAAACGAACATTATAGTTTCCGCTTTCAGAAGAAAACCAACAGATATAAGAAATTCCTGAAGAATGGGTAGCAACCTTTGGCAAAGCTTGTTCGCCAGATAAGTTTGTGATACAATTGTTTTCAGCAGGATTATTGCTCCATTGTGCAAAAATGGAAATTGCAATAATGGTGAATCCGAGGGTAAAAATTAGTTTTTTCATGATTTTTAGCATTAATACTAAGGAACAAAGTTACAAAAATCAGATTCTTTTTTCGCTAAAGAATTTTTTTATTATTTCTGAACAATCATTTTCGAGTATTCCGCTGCAGATTTGGATTTTAGGACGAAAAATATTTAAACCAGTTGTGGAATAGCCTCTTTTGGGATCCGCTGCACCATACACAATCCGGGTTATTTGTGACCAGAATGCAGCTCCGGCACACATTACGCAGGGTTCTATGGTAACATATAAAGTACAATCAATAAGATATTTGGCACCCAAATAATTGCATGCAGATGTAAATGCTTGCATTTCTGCATGAGCGGTAGGATCGTTCAGCGTTTCTGTGAGATTATGGGCACGGGCAATAATATTGTTTTGGCACGCAATTACAGCACCTATCGGTACTTCATTTTTATCAAATGCTTTCCGGGCTTCTTTCAAAGCCTCACGCATAAAATAATCATCTGAATATCTTGATATATCCATAATTAAAATACATTTTTACGTGCAAACATATAAAATATATAACAAAAACAATTAAAAGCCGTTATTAGCGAAATTATTAGTAAAATTGCACTCCATAAAATTCATAAGAATATTTTAATGATTAATTTCATAATGAATAAGTTGCGTTTTATACTATTGTTGGGTTTTGTCTCAATATTTTCCATTATTTCTAATAGTATTTTTGCAACTACACCACCTGTATCTGATAACAAGGCTACTCATGAAGCAGAAGTTTTCAAACCGGGAGAAATGATTATTGAACATATTATTGATAATCATGAATGGCATATATTTACATGGAACACCCATCATTATTCGGTGCCCTTGCCAGTAATTTTATACGATCGGGGAAAAATTGTAGTTTTTTCTTCTGGTAGGTTTCACCACGGAACAGCTTCCTATATCGGATATAAAATTGAAAATGAGGGAAAAAATAAGAGAAAAATAGTAAAGGTTTTAGATGACGGGGTTACAACGAATACAAAAGAGCCATTGCCTCTTGATTTTTCCGTTACAAGAACAGTTGCAGCCCTAATTTTGAGTATGTTTTTACTTATTCTCATTTTGAGTGCGGTAGTTAGAAGATATAAAAGACATCCTAATACAGCTCCAAAAGGGTTACAGATTGCCATCGAAGCTCTTGTAAATTTTATCAAAGACGATATTGCAATTCCGTCAATAGGAGTGAAGATGTACGAAAGGTATATGCCTTTTTTGCTCACTTTATTCTTTTTTATATTGATGAACAATATTATGGGATTGATACCTTTCTTCCCTTTTGGAACCAACGTAACCGGAAATATTGCCATTACAATGAGCCTTGCTTTGTTTACTTTTGTAATCACAACATTTTCGGGTAATAAAATGTACTGGAAACATATTTTTAATGCTCCAGGTGTACCTTGGTGGTTGAAATTTCCGATTCCCCTTATGCCCATAGTTGAACTTATTGGGGTGTTTACAAAACCATTTGTCCTGATGGTTCGTTTATTTGCAAATATAACAGCCGGTCATATTGTAATTCTGGGTTTTATGAGCCTGATATTTATTTTTGCCAGGATTCATACTGCCTTGGGTTTGGGTGTATCTGTGGTTTCAATAGCATTTACATTGTTTATGGATATGCTTGAACTGCTTGTTGCTTTTATACAGGCATACGTGTTTACCCTGTTATCGGCATTGTATTTCGGAATGGCAACCCAGGAACATCATTAATAAAAAAAATAACCATTAATTAACAAATAAAATTAAACAAAATGAGCCTTTTAGCAATTTTACTTCAGGTAGCCGCCGATCTCGTTCCTATTGCGAAAATGGGAGCCGGATTGGGAGCCGGAATAGCAGTAATTGGTGCTGGTGTAGGTATCGGAAACATCGGACGGGGAGCGCTGGAATCCATTGCGCGTCAGCCGGAAGCCGTGGGCGATATTCGTTCTAACATGATTGTTGCAGCCGCTCTTATTGAAGGGGTAGCCTTTTTTGCTATCGTTGTTTGCTTGCTTATTCTTTTTCTGTAAGCAAACGCATAAAACTGTGTACCTGACTTATAAGCGGGTACACCGTTTTGTATTTTACAAAATGTAATCAAGAATAAAAAATATTGTAAACTAAAGAAAAATTTTCGGATATGGAACTTGTAACTCCTGGAGTGGGCTTGTTGTTCTGGATGACATTATCGTTTGGGTTAATGCTTTATGTTTTGGGAAAAATGTTCTGGAAACCTATCGTTAAAGCAATGAAAAATAGAGAGGAAGCAATAAGCCAAAGCCTTAATGAAGCCAACAAAGCAAGGGAAGAAATGAAAGCCCTCCAGATAAACAATGAACAACTTTTATTGCAAGCCAAAGAAGAACGGGATCAAATTCTAAAAGAAGCCCGAAAGTTGAAAGATGAACTTATTGAAAAATCGAAAATACAGGCAAACGAAGAATACAACCGCATAGTGGAAAGTGCAAAAGAAAGCATTCATTACGAAAAAATGGCAGCTATTACCGAACTGAAAAACCAAATGGCTACACTTTCAATAGAAATAGCCCAGAAATTGATTCAGGAAGAACTGCAAAACAGCGATAAACAAAAAACCATTGTTGATAAAATGCTGAAAGAAATTAATTTCAATTAAAGCAAAGCGTATATTTTAATGAAAAATAGCAGGTTATATTCACGCTACGCGAAAGCCCTTTTCGACTTGGCATCGGAACAAAACCTTATCGAAAAGATTTTTGCCGATATGCAATTAGTACACCATACAATTGAAACAAATCGTAGCCTTGCTTTGATGCTTCAAAGCCCTATAATTAAAATAGATAAGAAAAAAAACATTTTAAAAGAAATATTTAGTAACTCCATCTCTGAATTAACTCAAAAATACTTGGATATTATTAGTAGTAAACGAAGAGATTCATCAATAATGGGAATTGCATCCGGATACCTTGATTTGTATAACGAATTTAAGGGTATTAAAAAAGTAGTTCTCCGGACGGCTTTTGCCATGAGGGAAGCAGACAAAGAACGTATAAAACAGTTGTTAAAAACACAAACCGGCTTTACCATAGAGCTTAAGGAAATAATTGAACCCGGATTAATCGGTGGATTTATTCTTACACTCGACGATAAACAATATGATGCCAGTTTACTGAAACAAATAAAACAATTACATAAACAATTTGACAATAATTTGTATATTAAAGGATTTTAATAATATATGGCAGAAATAAAACCCGCAGAAGTATCGGCAATTTTACGGCAGCAATTAGCCGGATTTAAAACCGAAAAAGAACTTGAAGAAATAGGAACCGTGTTACAGGTAGGCGATGGTATTGCCCGTATTTATGGTTTAAACAATGCCCAGTCAGGTGAATTGATTGAGTTTGAAAAAAAAGGATTGAAAGGTATTGTCCTTAATTTGGAAGAGGATAATGTCGGTGCCGTGTTACTTGGTGAATCCCTTGATGTAAAAGAGGGAGATACCGTGAAACGTACCGGGGAAATTGCTTCGGTTAACGTTGGCGAAGGTATGCTGGGTCGTGTTATCAACACTCTTGGCGAACCTATTGACGGAAAAGGAGAAATAAAAGGGGAAACCTTTCAAATGCCCCTTGAACGCAAAGCTCCGGGAGTAATTTACAGACAACCGGTAAACCAGCCACTACAAACAGGTATTAAGCCCATTGATGCGATGATTCCTATCGGAAGAGGTCAAAGAGAGTTAATTATCGGCGACCGGCAAACCGGTAAATCGGCAATTGCCATTGATACTATAATCAACCAAAAAGAATTTTACGAAAAAGGAGAACCAGTATATTGTGTATATGTTGCCATAGGACAAAAAGGTTCTACAGTGGCTAACCTGGTAAAAACACTCGAAAGCCACGGGGCAATGAATTACACTATCATTGTAACCGCTACTGCTTCCGACCCCGCTGCCATGCAATTCTATGCCCCGTTTACCGGCGCTGCAATAGGAGAATTTTTTAGGGATTCAGGAAGATCTGCCTTGGTGATTTACGACGATTTGTCGAAACAGGCAGTAGCTTATCGTGAAGTTTCTCTTTTACTCCGCCGCCCACCCGGACGCGAAGCTTATCCCGGTGATGTGTTTTATCTCCATTCACGTCTGCTCGAACGGGCTGCCCGTATCATTTCTGCTGATCACATAGCAAAACAAATGAACGACCTGCCCGGATCTATCCAGCATCTTGTGAAAGGAGGAGGTTCTCTCACGGCTTTGCCAATTATTGAAACTCAGGCTGGCGACGTATCAGCATACATCCCTACCAACGTTATTTCTATCACCGATGGACAAATTTTTCTCGAATCGGGATTATTTAACTCTGGTATCCGACCCGCTATCAACGTGGGAATCTCCGTTTCGCGCGTAGGTGGAAATGCACAGATAAAATCAATGAAGAAAATTGCCGGAACCTTAAAATTGGACCAAGCACAGTTCCGCGAACTCGAAGCCTTTGCAAAATTTGGTTCCGACCTTGATGCTGCTACCAAAGCCGTTCTTGATAAAGGCATCCGGAATGTGGAAATACTGAAACAAGCCCAATTTTCACCCATGCCAGTTGAAAAACAAATCGCTATTATTTTTTGCGGAACAAGGGGATTGTTACAAAAAATTCCCGTTAAGAGTATTAAAAACTTTGAAGACGAATTTTTGAATTATCTTGAGCAAAATCATCAGCCGGTACTCCAGTCATTAAAAAAAGGAGAACTAAAGGACGATGTACTGGCAACACTTGAAAAAACAGCCTTTCAAATAGCCAAAAGATACGAAAAATAAAAATTCCCTTTTCACAGAAAATAAACGGATTAATGTAAATGCTGAATTGAACCCATGCCAAGCCTGAAAGAAGTAAGATTACGGATTGCTTCGGTAAAAACTACCCAGCAGATTACCAGTGCCATGAAAATGGTTTCGGCATCCAAGTTGCGAAGGGCACAAAATGCCATTCTTACCCTACGACCGTATGCTAATAAAATCAACGAAATTCTGCAAAATTTAACAGCAGCTTCGGGCAATAGTGGCGATAATCTTTTCTTTAATTCCCGTTACCCCGAAAAAGTATTATTGGTGGTTATAGCTTCCAACAGAGGTATGTGCGGAGCTTTTAACGCTTCAATCATAAAAACCGCAATACAATACATTAACGAAAATTATCCCGGGCAGCAAAATAAAGGCAATGTGTCGCTGCTGTGTATAGGTAAAAAAGCCACCGATTTCTTTAAAAAAAGAAATTATAATATCTTAGCTATTCACGACCATTTATTCGACCAGCTCACCTTTGATAACACCACGGATGTAGCCCGGCAATTGATGCAATTTTTTGTTTCGCGACAGTTTGACAAAATTGAATTGGTTTACAACCAGTTTAAAAATCCTGCAGTACAAAAACTTATTGTTGAGCAGTACCTTCCGTTTAAACCGGCTGAGCCTGCCCCATCGGCTTTTACCGCAAAAAATGATTATATTTTTGAACCGGATGAAAAAACAATTACCGACGAGCTAATTCCCAAATCGCTTACGATTCAATTTTATAAAGCACTGCTCGACTCTTTTGCTTCGGAGCATGGGGCAAGAATGACAGCCATGCACAAAGCTACCGATAACGCTCAGGAAATCATTAAAAAACTCACCATTATGTACAATAAAGCCCGACAGGCAACAATTACAAATGAAATTCTTGAAATTGTGAGCGGGGCAAATGCGCTCAAGCAAAGCTAAACAGGATAAATAATCATCTTATTATCAACAGAAAATGTTTTTTGTTGAATTTACATAAACTATATCTGCACCTCGTTGTTATTAATAAGTGTTAAAGATTTTTCATCTGAAAAGATGAATTTATTATACATTTGTAGTTAAATAATAGAATTGCCCTATGATAAACAAAACAGTAGAAAAAGCAATAAACGAACAAATTAAACTGGAAGAACATTCCTCACGCATTTATTTAGCCATGGCATCGTGGTGCGAAACCAACGGATTACCGGGAGCTGCTGCTTACTTGTTCAAACAAACCGAAGAAGAACGGTTTCATTTACGTAAATTTATTAACTACCAGAACGACAGGGGTGGTTTTGCTAAATTGCAGACTCTTGATGCTCCAGAATTTGAATTTAAATCGCTGAACGATCTGTTCGAAAAAGTGCTGGTACATGAAGAATTGATTACATCTTCCATCAGCAATCTGTACGAAATAGCCGTAAATGAAAAAGACTTTACTACAGCCAATTTTTTGCAATGGTTTATTACCGAACAAATTGAAGAAGAAAGTACTTTTCGTACCATTATTGATAAAATAAAATTAGCCGGTACGGAAAAAGGTGGTTATTTTCTTATGGATAAAGAATTAGCTGCTATGGCAGCTGCTAAAATAGTTCCTTCAGCAGATACAGTAAACTAAAAAAAACGAAAAATTTGCGAACACCTCCGATACTTAAAAAGGGAGACACTGTGGCTATTGCTGCTACCGCAAGAAAAATTAATCCGGAAGAATGGCAAAATGCAGTTAATTTGCTTTCGTCCTGGGAACTGGAAGTAGTTTTCTCCGAAAACATCGCGAAAAGCGATCACCAGTTTGCCGGAAACGATAAAGAAAGACGTATAGGGTTTCAACAATTGATTGATGATGACAATATTAAAGCAATTATTTGTGCCCGGGGCGGATATGGAACAGTAAGAATTATTGACGACTTAGATTTTTCGCATTTTTCACAAAATCCGAAATGGATAGTAGGTTACAGCGATATTACTGTACTTCATTCTCATATTCACCGGCACTTTGCAATAGAAACTCTGCATAGTTGTATGCCATATGACTTTTCTGCTGCTAATCCCTCGCCTGAAACTATTGAAAGTTGCAGAAGCGTATTATTCGGACAACCATTAAATTACGAATTACAAGTCCATCCTCTTTCGCGAATTGGTGCATGCGAAGGGATTTTATGTGGCGGAAATTTGTCTATACTTTACAGTCTTACAGGAACAGCCTCAGATATTGATACCACAAACAAAATTTTATTTCTCGAAGATGTTGACGAGTATTTGTATCATATTGACCGGATGATGCTAAGTTTAAAACGTTCGGGTAAATTGAACTGTTTGAAAGGCTTAATAATAGGCAGCTTTTCAAAAATGAACGACAATGCCGTGCCTTTTGGTAAAAATGCTGAAGAAATTATTGTCGAAGCTGTAAGCGAATATAATTACCCGGTACTGTTCGGATTTCCTGCCGGACATTGCAATGATAACAGAGCCTTGGTTTTGGGAAGAAATGTAAAGTTTGACATTCAGGCTGCAAAAGCAACTTTGTGTTGTTGAATCACTAAGCAGGTCTGATTGCAAGCGCAATATTTAACAGTTGTCCGTTCTCATCACATATGGGAACATAATGGTATTTGTACCTTTTTCCATCTTTTTCCGTTTCTACAATTAAGGGCTCTTTATTGTCAATAACTTGCTGAATTATTTTGTAAATATTTGAAAATGTGTCGTCATTTGTAATTTCGCCAACTTTTTTCCCGATAGCTTTTTCTGGGAGCAGATTAAAAGATTTACAAGCTACTTCATTGATTTGAACGATATGAAAGTTTTTGTCAAATAAAATAAACTGATCGTGAGTTACTTGAAGGATAGCATTGGCAATCTGCCGAGTTTCAAACAATTTTTGTTCGTAGAGATTCCTCTCTGTAATATCGCTGATCATCACCAGCGTAAATTTTATTATGCCCGCTTCATAAATAGGAGAAACACTGGTATCGCACCATAAAACACTTCCGTCTTTTTTGACGTAACGTTTTTCGGTTTGAAAATGGGGGACTTTACCATCTATAAGCTGCTGCATGAGATATCTCGATTTGGTAATATCATCCTTATGCGTGATTTCTGTCATGTTAAACTGGTAAATTTCTTCCAGGGTATAACCAGTCATATTAGAAAAAACTTTATTAACCAGGACGAAATCCCCCTTTAGATTGCCAATGATGATACCGATAGTGGTATTTTCGAATATTGCTTTCAGTTTGGCTTCATTTTGCCGGGAAACGTAAACAATACTCTCAAGAAGCTCATGTTGTTCCTTATGGTAATGAAATTGCTTTTTCAACCGCATGTACTGAAAAAAGCCATACCCAAGCAGACAAAAAAGAATGGCAGATAAAATATGAATAACAACAAAATAGTTCATTATCTAAAAAACGACAAATGTATAGTTATAAAATACTCTTTTGCAAACTTTCTTTCAAACGCTTTATTTATTAAACAATTCGCTTGTAAATTGAAAAAAAGCGCAAACAGCTATTCTGATTTTTGTAACTATGATGTGAAAAAATAAATACTTTTTATCATATACACATCCTGCTTTGTAATGATAGACAACCTAAGAAAATATTATAGTCGCCTCTGATATTTTTTAATATCTTTACAAACCAAAAAGGAACGACCTGACTACTTAGGCATTCTTTTTCAACAGAAACCCAAGAAATATATGATAATGATAAAAAAACTTTTACTTTATTTTCTTTTATTAGCCGCTATTCCTGCCTATACACAACATACCAATATAATGATAAGTAGCAATAATGAGCCGGAAGAGCCCTCCATATACATTAACCCGCACAACACACAGCAAATAGTCGCCGGATCGAACATTAATAATTTTTATTTTTCACAGGACGGAGGATATACATGGGCAGAACATCAGCTTACATCATCTTTATATGGAGTTTGGGGCGACCCCTGCCTGCTTTTTGATACCACAGGAAGCATTTATTTTTTTCATTTATCTAACCCTACATCCGGTAACTGGATAGACAGGATTGTTTGCCAGAAATCGAATGATGGAGGATTGACTTGGGATGTGGGATCTTACATGGGACTTAATGGTACTAAGGCGCAGGATAAGGAATGGGTAGTAGTAGATCCGGCTACCAATACTATGTATGCAACTTGGACACAATTTGACTATTATGGGTCAACAAATCCATTGGATAGCAGTATAATTCTTTTTTCACGTTCAACAAATCAGGGAATAACATGGTCGCAACCACAAAGGCTGAGCCAACGTGCAGGGGATTGTGTTGATAGTGACAATACCGTTGAAGGGGCTGTTCCGGCAATAGGTCCCGAAGGAGAAATTTATGTTGCATGGGCTGGCCCTTCCGGGTTGGTATTTGACCGCTCGCTGGATGGCGGTTCAGCATGGTTGCCAAAAGATATTTTTATTACCGATATTCCAGGAGGATGGGATTATAATGTTCCGGGAATAAGCCGCTGCAACGGACTTCCGGTAACTTGTTGCGACGTAAGTAACAGCCCTTACCGTGGGCGTATTTATGTAAACTGGACAGATCAGCGTAATGGGACATCCGATACCGACGTATGGCTGGTTTCCTCTTCCGATGGAGGTAATACCTGGAGCGAAGTAAAAAGAGTAAACAATGATTTGCCAGGTAAACAGCAATTTTTTACCTGGATGACCATTGATCAAACAACGGGATACTTGTACTTTGTATTTTATGATCGTCGGAATTATTCCGGCAGAGAAACAGATGTTTATATGGCTGTTTCAAAAGATGGAGGTGAAACTTTCAGTAATTTTTCTATTAGCGAGACCCCATTTACTCCTAATGCAAACATTTTTTTCGGCGACTATACTAACATATCTGCACATAATAATGTAATAAGACCGATATGGACACGGCTTGAAAATAACAGTCTAAGTATTTGGACTGCTATTATTAACCCCATGATATTATCTTCTGATCAACAGCAATTTTCCTTATTTTCACTTGAACAAAATTTTCCTAATCCATTCTCTGATAATACTTATTTTTCATTTAAAATTAAATCCCCATGCCATGTAAGTTTGAAAATTTATGATGTTTTTGGAAAAGAAATAGCAACAATAATTAATAATAAATTATTGCAAACAGGAAAATATATTGAAATGTTTAATACTACGCTAATTCCCATTGCATCGGGTGTATATTATTTCTCCTTAGTAAGTGAAAATCAGATAGTAAAACATAAAATGCTGTTTTTAAGGTAGATATATCAATGTTGGTGGATTAAATTTTTTTTTATTTTTACTTTTTGTTTTAGATAAAGTAGTTAAAAATCAAATATACTAATAATGGAATTAGAATTCCAGAAAATTTTAGAAAAATCAAGAGACTTATCCTTTGACAAGGGAATCCGAAAAGCCTCAATGGATGATATTGCCAACGTGATAGGTATATCAAAAAAAACTCTTTTCAAATATATCAAAAACAAAACGGACCTTGTACAAAAAGTTCTTGATTTTGAACGTGACAGTTTTGGGAAAATATTTGATGAATACAACTTTGAAGGAGTAAATGCCATTGATATTTTACTTACGGTAAGTCGCGAAATAAGCAGGCGTTTTAAATATGTAAATCCTATGGTTACATACGAACTACGCAAATATTATCCAGCAATTTATCGTTTACATTTCGAAAAACGTATAGATTTTATTTTTGAAAAAATTAAAATCAACATCGAAAAAGGAATAAGCCAAGGTATTTATCGTAGCGATTTCAGCATTGAACTACTTGCAAGATTGTACATCAGCAGATTGATTGACTTACAAAACCCTGTGTTTTTTCCCCCTGATAAATTTTCCTTCGGAGTGCTTTTTGAGGTAATGTTTGATAATTTTATCAGAGGCATAGCCAATACGCAAGGGATGGCATATTACGAAGAAAGGCGCAAGGACATGGTTTTTAAATAAAAAAGCCGCATATAAATAAATTATATACGGCTGGAAGATATGAAAAAAAAGCTATTCGTATTTAATTGCATTTACTGGATTTTCAGTAGCAGCTTTTAGGATATGAAAGCTGATAGCCAACATGGTAACAACCCAGGCAATAATTCCAGAAAGCAAAAAAGTGATTGGAGAAACAGTAACATGGTATGCAAATTTTTCGAGCCAATTACTAAGGAAAAAATAAGATATCGGACTGGCAATCACAAAAGCAATACCCAATAACAGAGAAAACTCATAGTAGAACATTCCGGTTATAGAAGCAACTGATGCCCCGGAAATTTTCCTTATACCTATTTCCTTCGTTCTTTGTTCTGTAACGAATGATGCAAGACCCAACAAACCTAATAAGGCAATAAAAAGAGAAATTACAGAAAACACGGTAAAAATTTGGGTAAGTTTTTTTTCGTGTGCATAAACAGTATTGTATGAATCAGTCATTATTTTGTAATCGAAAGGATTTTTAACACCAAATTTTTGCCAAACACCATTAATATAGCCAAGAGATTTATTAATTGTTCCTTCTTTAATTTTTATTGTCAAATATCCACCGGGACGCTGTTGTAAAAAAATAACCATGGGTTCTATCTGATTGTGTAAAGAGATGTAATTAAAATCTTTAACCACGCCAATTACACGTGTATTTCGGTTGGCTGTACCGTCGAGATTAAGATCATATTGAATTTTTTTACCTAAAGGTTCAATCCAACCTAATTTTTTTGCAGCTGTTTCATTGATAATAACGGCTTTTTGGAGATCGGTACCCCTGGTTTTATCAAAATCTCTCCCTTTAACTATTTGCATTCCCATTATTTTTATAAAATCATAATCGGCAATAATATTATTGAGGGCAATTTCCTGCATTTTTCCACCGTTTTCTACCCGCATCACCTGGATGGAAAAATTGTTGTATGGAAGTCCGAACGAAGTACTTACACCAATAATATCAGGATTTTTAAGAAGCTCCTGTTTAAATGCCGGAATACTTTTGGCGAAGGTAGTATCCTGAATTTGGGTGAAAAGAAGATTTTCCTTATCAAAACCGATATTTTTATTCTGAAAAAAGCGAAACTGACTGCTTACAATAAGTGTGCTTGAAATCATAAAAATAGAAATAACAAACTGAAATACAACCAATATTTTTCGTAGAAGTGCATTTTTCCTTCCGACTTTGTTTTTCTCTTTCAAAACCACTGCCGGAATAAAGGAAGAAAGATAAAATGCAGGATAACTTCCCGAAATTAGTCCTACCAGCAAAGTAATAAGCAGGATACCCACAGAAATTAAAGGATCGGAAATTATGCCAAATGACATTTGCTTATCGGTAAGCGTATTGAACATCGGTAAAAACGACTGGATAAGGAAAAGGGAAATTATTAGGGAGATAAAAGCCAATACTACCGATTCGAACAAAAACTGTCGCTGGATTTGTACTCTGTAAGCTCCAATTACTTTGCGCATTCCCACTTCTTTTGCCCGGTTAGTAGATTTTGCTGTCGCCATATTCATATAATTGATTGCGGCAATCAATAAAATGAAAAAAGCAACAAATGAAAAAATATAAACGTAAAATATATTTCCGGTAGGTTCGTCGGCGGTGAGAGTTGAGTGCAAATGAATTTGCCCGAGACCGGTAGCCATCAGTTTAAAATTGGCATTAATTTGTTTTCCGATGGTTTCCATGTATTTTTTATAAAATTCCGGAGACTTTTGAAGCAGGGTTTCTATTTGCACATTGGGTTTTAAGAGAATAAAGCTGAATGGATTCACATTCCAGAATGCTTCGGGCTGCATGCTATTGAACCTTTCAAACCCGATAAATTTGGCTATGGTGGACATAGAAATTAACCCGTCGTACTGAATATGGGTATTCCCCGGCAGATTTTCAATAACCCCGCTTACTTTGTAACTGGTATTTCCATTTGTATAAATCAATTTTCCCAATGGATTTTCACTGCCAAAATATTTTTTGGCAAGTTTTTGTGTAAGTACAATGGTGTTGGGTTCGCACAAAGCTTTACCAGGAGACCCGTATATAAATTTACAACTGAAAATGGAAAAATGCGTAGAATCGGTAAACCAGATATTGTTTTCGTAAAATTCTTTATTATTACACCGTATCAGCATATTTTCGTTTCGAAACATACGGGTAAAAGATTCTATTTCCGGATATTCAAGTTTGGGAGCCGGAGCCAAAGGAAATGAAGTAATGGCAAATTTATCATGTTTTTCACCAATACGGAAGTCGGATTCAAGACGGTAAATCCGTTTATAATTTGTGTTGTATTTATCAAAGGAAAGTTCGTCGCGTATATATAACAAAATAAAAATGGTGGAAACCAGTCCAACTGTCAGACCGATGATATTTAATGCCGAATAAAACTTGTTTTTCAGAATATTACGGAAAGCACTGTTAATATAATTTTTAAACATAATGATCAGTTATTTTGTTAAATAACAAACCGTTCGCGAATATTTTCCGTAACAATTTGTCCATCGAAAAGACGAATTATACGTTGCGCATAATCGGCATCGCGTTGCGAATGTGTTACCATAATTATGGTAGTACCCGATTGATTCAACTTTTCGAGAATGCTCATCACTTCTTCACCATTAGCCGAATCGAGATTTCCGGTAGGTTCGTCGGCAAGAATCAGGTTGGGGCGGGTAACCACTGCTCTGGCTACTGCTACACGTTGCTGCTGACCTCCGGAAAGTTGCAGGGGAAAATGTTTTTTCCGGTGCATTATCTGCATTTGTTCCAATATTTGTTCTACTCTTTTTTTCCGTTCGCCGCTATACATTCCCCGGTAAATAAGGGGCAATTCGATGTTTTCAAAAACAGTCAGTTCGTCAACAAGATTAAAGTTCTGAAATACAAAACCAATATTTTGTTTCCGCAACAATGCACGCTGCCGTTCTGTAAATTTCGATACTTCCCGTTCAAATAAATAATATTCTCCACTTGTCGGATTATCAAGTAAACCCAAAATATTTAAAAGGGTGGACTTCCCGCAACCCGAAGGTCCCATTATAGCTACAAACTCTCCTTTTGTTATTGAAAATGAAACCAGATTTAGCGCAGTGGTTTCTACTTCATCTGTACGAAATACTTTTGAAAGGTTAACAGTTTTTATCATTGTGGTTAAAAACTTTTTCAAAAAAAAACTTTTTCTATTCGACGAATACCGTCAGAAAATGTTACACCGATCTTTCTTTTTTATAAACAATTTATTAATCCAGATATACCATTTCTTACATGAAGCCTTGTACAATACAGTTTTATATATTTTGAATTTAATATTTGTATTTTTTAATTTACTTTTGCTTTATGAAAATAACACCTCTGGTTAGCAAAACAGAAATAACCGTTCGCTTTTGCGAGGTTGACCCCATGCATATTGTATGGCATGGAAACTATATAAAGTATTTTGAAGATGGAAGAGAAGATTTTGGCGAAAAATACGGACTAAGCTATAGTACGATTTTCAATAATCAATTATTAACTCCCATAGTTAAAATGCAATGTGAGTATAGATGTTCACTTACTTTTGGCGAAAAAGCCATAGTGGAAACACAATATGTAAATACAGAAGCAGCAAAGATAATTTTCAAATACAAAATTTTCAGAAAATCAAATAGTGAACTAGTGGCAACGGGCGAATCTGTACAAGTATTTTTAAATATTCAAAAAGAACTGCAACTTACCCACCCACAGTTTTTTTTGGATTGGAAAAAAAGGTGGGGGATACATTAAAGATGCCTGAAATTATTGTTGATGCACATAATATAATTACTTCGCTGGGTTTTTCGACTGCCGAAAATATGAAAAACCTTCAGAAAGGCATTACCGGCGTAAAGTATTGCGACGATACGAAACTTTCGCCCAATCCATTTATGGTTTCACTGGTTGATTCCCTGCGTCTTGATGATGAATTTTCCGCATTAGGCAACCCCAGGCAATTTACCCGTTTTGAAAAACTATTGATTCTTTCTGTAGCCAACGCGCTTAAAAAGACAACTGTCAGCATTAATAATCCCAAAACGTTATTAATTATTTCTACAACCAAAGGGAACGTGGAGCTATTGACTCCTACAGGGAAAGCTTTTTCGAAAGAGCGGGTATATCTTTGGGAAACAGCACGTATTATTGGTAAATTCTTTAAAAATCCCAATACTCCGGTGGTTATTTCCAACGCCTGTATTTCGGGCGTTCTTGCCATTAATGTAGCATCAGCATTTCTTTGTTCCGGGAAATATGAAAATGTAGTTGTTTCCGGAGGAGATGCAATAACAAAATTTGTAGTTTCCGGATTTCAGTCATTTCAGTCGTTAAGCCCTAATCCTTGTAAGCCGTTTGATGTTTCAAGAGATGGACTTAACCTTGGCGAAGGCAGTGGAACTCTTATACTTACAACAAAAACAATAAAAACGGATGATAATGTGGTTATTACTGTAAAAGGTGGTGGTAGCAGCAATGATGCCAATCATATTTCCGGTCCTTCACGCACTGGCGACGGGTTATTTTTTGCTATACAACGTGCCCTTGACCAAGCTGGATACCTGCCGGATAAAATTGATTTTATTTCGGCACACGGAACGGCTACCAGTTTTAACGATGAAATGGAATCGAAAGCTTTCAATATGGCAAAAATGAGCAATATCCCCCTTAACAGTGTTAAGGGATATATCGGACACACACTGGGTGGTGCCGGCATCATTGAATCCGGCATAACAATAGGTTGCCTTAACCAAAATTTATTATTGAAAAATTTGGGGTATACCGAGTCCGGAATTCCTTTCCCGTTAAATGTAATTACCGAAAACTGTTCGCATCCGCTACATGTATGTCTGAAAACCGCTTCTGGTTTCGGCGGTTGCAATGCGGCAGTTATTTTTGAAAAAAAGAAATGAAAACACCAGTCATAACACAATTTTGCTCGATAAACCACAGCACTGTTTTTGTAAACGGAGAACCAGTTTTTTCATTCGCAGAAAATGATTTTACGGCATTTATGAAAGCTGCATACAAGAATTCTGGAGCCGAATACATGAAATTTTATAAAATGGATGGCTTGTGCAAGTTGGCTTTTATTACATCTGAATATCTGCTGAAAGGACCGTGTCCAGTAAAACTTTCAAATCCGGAAAAAACGGCTGTGGTGATCAACAACGGGAGTTCAAGCATGCAAAGCGATGTAAATCACCAATATAGTATTAATGATGCCCAAAAATATTTTCCAAGCCCCGCAGTTTTTGTTTATACTCTTCCTAATATCATGATTGGTGAAATTTGTATCCGGCATGCCATAAAAGGAGAGAATGCACTTTTTATTTCTAAAGAAATGGATACCGGATTATTACACAATTATATTACATATCTGTTTAATAATAAAAGAGTTGATTCGTGTATTGCCGGTTGGGTCGAACAAAATGAGAACCTGTACGAATCATTTTTATTGTTAATTCAGAAAAATTATTCTGATTTTTCGGATAATCATTTTACTTTTACCATAGAAAATTTAAAGAAAATTTATAAACAAGAAAGCAATTAAAGTATGGAAGAATTAATTAACAAACTGAAAGAACAAATTATAACCGAATTAAATCTGGAAGATATTAAACCAGAAGATATTAAACCTGATACCCCCCTCTTTGGCGATGAAGGTTTAGGATTGGATTCCATTGATGCACTTGAGCTTATAGTTTTACTTGAAAAAAATTATGGTATTAAAATTGAAGACCCCAAAGATGGGAAAAAAATATTCTATTCTATTCGTACTTTAGCCGAGTACATTACTGAAAACCAATCAAAAATTTAAAATGGTTTGATGCGAAAGGTCTTTGTAACAGGGATTGGAATTATTTCCGCAGTCGGAAATAATGTTAGGGAAACAATTGCTTCAGTACAAAATTCACGTTCCGGGATTGGCAATATTACTTTGATAGATACTATTTATAAAAATCTTCCTTTTGCAGAAGTGAAGTGCAATAATTCCGCACTTTTTAAAAAGGTTGGTATTGAAGAAGCAGAAAGTTTTTCCCGGACAGCATTGCTGAGCATGGTAGCTGCCCGCGAAGCCTTGCTTTACAGTAAAATAAACGATATCGCCGAATGGAAAACAGGCTTAATTTCTTCAACCACTGTTGGCGGAATGGACAAAAGCGAACTGTATTACGAAGATTTTTTAACCAACAATTCCAGAAACAATTATATTGATATTCATGATTGTGCCGATCATACTGAAAAAATTGCCGATTATTTAGGTATAAATGAATATCTTACTACCATCAGTACTGCCTGTTCTTCCTCAGCAAACAGTATCATGTTTGCTGCACGGCTTATCAGGAATGGTACACTCGATCGCGCCATAGCCGGCGGAAGCGAATGCTTGTCGAAATTTCATATAGATGGCTTCTATTCGTTGCAAATTTTAGATACAGAACCTTGTAAACCTTTTGATGCGTTTAGGAACGGACTTACTTTGGGCGAAGGAGCTGCCTACCTCGTTCTCGAATCGGAAGAAGCAGTAAAAACAAGCGGAAAAACTATCCTCTGTGAACTCAGCGGATGGGGAAATGCTTGCGAAGCATACCATCAAACTGCATCTTCACCTGAAGGGTACGGCGCCGTACTTGCCATGCAGAAAGCCTTGGCTGTTGCAGGTTTGCAACCCTCACAAATCAGCTATATTAATGCACACGGTACTGGTACACAAAATAATGATGCTTCGGAAGGTAATGCCATTGAAACGGTTTTCGGGAATAATATACCTCCGGTAAGTTCTACCAAATCATTTACCGGACATACAACCAGTGCTGCCGGAGCCGTAGAAGGTGTACTCTGCATCCTGGCAATGAACCGTGGTTGGTTGCTTCCAAACTTGAATTTTACCCATAAAATGGAAAATACCCACTTCGAACCTGTCAGAAAATTACAAACAAACATAAAATTCCGGCATATTTTATCTAATTCCTTTGGTTTTGGAGGAAATGATTCTTGCCTTATTTTTTCAAAAGTGTGATATGGAGGCATTTATTAACGGCATAGGCATTATTTCCTCACAAAATATCCCCAATACCGATCTTTTCCCCAAGGAAATCATCAATGATTCTTTGGGTATTTTAAAACTTATTACACCTGACTATAAGGACTATATTGACCTGATGGCTCGTAGGCGAATGGGGCGAATTATTAAAGCAGGTGTTACTGCGGCTAAAATGTGCCTTAATGATGCGGGTTTATCACAGCCAGATGCAATTATTACCGGAACAGGTCTGGGATGTATCGAAGACACCGAAAAATTTCTGGCTTCCATCCTTCAAAACAATGAAAGATTGCTCAACCCTGTACATTTTATGCAGTCAACATACAATACACTCAGTTCGCAGATTGCTATTGTGCTGAATTGCAATAACTACAATAATACTTTTGTCCACAGGAGTTTTTCCTTCGAAAGTGCAATTCAGGATGCGTTGATGCTAATTGCCGAAAAAGAAACACAAACAGCATTGGTGGGTAGCATTGATGAAATAACACAAAACCACTATCTTATAAACCGGAGACTCAATAAGTGGAAAACAGAATCATTGTATAGTTTAGATTTATTCAATAAAAATTCTCCAGGAACTGTCCCCGGTGAAGGAGCCATCTATTTTTTGCTTTCTGATGTACCAGCAACTACTACTTATTCAATTTTGGCAGGTGTAAAAATGTTTTACAAACCCCAATCGCCCACAGAAACCGAAAATAAAATTTTGCAATTTTTAAAAGAATGTGATACAGATATTCATGATATTGATATGATAATCACTGGAATAAATGGTGATAATCGTTTTGATGGAATTTATACTCACTTGCTTGAAGGAGTATTTCTAGGGAAACCTCACGCGGGTTTCAAACACCTCTGCGGAGAGTATTTTACTGCAACTTCTTTTGCTGTATGGTTAGCATCGGTAATTTTAAAAAACCAGGAAGCGCCTTCTGTTTGTGTTATTAACCATTCGCCAACTGCCCCATTACGCAATATTTTGATTTGGAATCATAATAAAAATATAAATCACAGTGTTTTGTTGATAAAGAAATACCAATAATATATTTTTAATTTTAATATTAATATTTTATGGCAAGACGGGTTTTTGTTACCGGAATAGGGATCATCAGTTCAATTGGAAGCAATGTGGAAAAAACACTTGCATCTGTTTTTACAGGTAGGTCGGGTATAGGCAAGGCTGAATTTTTGCCAACATTGCTTCGCGATATTTTACCTGTTGCCGAAATAAAATTATCCAATGATGCATTGGCAGACCAGGCAGGTGTTTCCCCGAAACAATATACCCGAACAGCATTACTTGGAATGTTGGCTGCTAAACAAGCTACGGAAGATGCACAAATTACTTCCGCAGAACTTTCGCAACGAACGCTGCTTCTGTCGGCAACCTCGGTAGGTGGAATGGACAAAAGTGAAAATTTTTACCGGGAATTCATTGCCGATAACCGAAAAGGAAGACTCAGTCAAATAGTCCATCACGATTGTGGCGACAGTACCGAAGCCATAGCAGACTATATCGGTGTAAAACAAGGAATGGGAACTATCAGTACTGCATGCTCTTCTTCTGCCAATAGTATTATGCTGGGTACCCGTCTTATTAGAAACGGACTGACCGACAAGGTAATTGCCGGAGGTACTGATGCACTTACCCGCTTTACATTGAACGGATTCAATTCGCTGATGATTTTGGATAAAAACCCGTGCAGACCTTTTGATGAAACTCGCAACGGGCTGAATCTTGGCGAAGCGGCAGCTTTTATTGTACTTGAACCCGAAAAAGCCATTACTGCCAATAAAAAATTTTACTGCGAGGTAACTGGATATGATAATGCCTGTGATGCATTTCACCAGACCGCTTCTTCGCCTGAAGGACTGGGTGCATTACTTGCCATGAAAAAAGCTCTTTCGGTAGCCGGATTACAACCGTCAGAAATACAATATATTAATGTACATGGTACCGGTACTCAGAATAATGATCTTTCGGAAGGTATAGCTATTCAAACACTTTTCGGGGAGAATGTGCCCCTGCTCAGTTCCACTAAATCATTTACCGGACACACACTGGGTGCTACCGGTGCAGTGGAAGCGATACTTTCTATACTATCTATAAAACAAGGCATTGTATATCCAAACCTGAATTTTTCGGAAAAAATGAAAGAATTAAATTTTTATCCGAATACCCAATTGCTTACGGGTAAAAATATAGTTAATGTGCTTAGTAATTCATTTGGTTTTGGTGGAAACAATACAACTTTAATATTTTCGAGGAGGTAATTTTATGAAAGCATATATTAACGGATTATCGGCTATTTCTCCTTACGACCCCAACGGGAAACCTTTTGTTAACGATTATCTAAAATGTGCTGAACCTGATTATAAAGGATTTATCAACCCAGCCTTAGCCAGAAGGATGAGCCGGATGGTAAAAATGGGAGTTGCTGCAGCTAAGATAGGGTTAAAAGATGCGGGTGTGGATATTCCCGATGCAATTATTACCGGCACAGGATTGGGTTGCATTGAAGATACTGAAAAGTTTATAGCATCTATTATTGCCAATGAAGAAAAATTATTACCACCAACATCCTTTATCCAATCAACCCATAATACCGTAGGGGCGCAGATTGCACTGGAACTGAAATGCCATAATTATAATTATACTTACGTACACCGTGGATTTTCATTTGAATGGGCATTGATTGACAGTCTGATGCTTATTGCCGAAAAAGAAGCATCCCGGGTTCTTCTTGGCAGTATTGATGAAACTACTCTTAATATATATTCCATTACTCACCGTCTCGGTCATTGGCGACAAGGAAACGCAATGCCCGGATTTGGTTCCTTAAAGCCGGTTGCAGGAGAAGGAGCCGTATTTTTTATGCTGGGCAACCAACCTGAAGAAAAAAACTATTGCAGTATTTATGCCCCGCATATTTTTTATAAGGCTTCCGGTACAGATGTCATCAACTGCGAAATAGAAAACTTCCTTACTCAGTATTCGTTAAAAATATCTGATATTGATTTGGTTATTCTTGGTGCTAACGGTAACAGGATTACCGATAGTGGCTATAATGTTTTGTTGGACGGATTATTCAAAAATATTCCTGCAGCTGTTTTTAAAAACCTTTGCGGAGAATATCATACTGCATCGTCGTTCGCTGTTTGGCTTGCATCCAACATTTTGAAGGAACAACAATTGCCTTCCCGTATGTTAATCAACAGCAAAGCACCAGACTCGGTTCGGCGCATACTTATTTATAACCATTACCGCAACATCAACCATTCTTTATTACTTTTGGAAAAATGAGAAAAGTATGGATTATTACAGTATTAAGTGTGAATCTCATTCTCATACTTTTCTTAATTCGCCATTTATATTCCGTTCCCTTAATTTTACCGGTAGGCATAGCTGCATTTTATCTGATTACGATGATATATGGCTCTTTTGCCATCAATTCAGGTTTTTATATTAATGCTGTTTGTCGGGGTGCAACTATCAAAAAACAGTTAGCCCTCACCTTTGATGATCATCCTGCTGGAACCCAAACCCATAGAGTCCTTGATATACTGAAAGAAAATCAAATAAAAGCGACATTTTTTTGCATAGGAAACCGTATTCCGGGAAATGAAGATGTCCTGCTAAGGATGCAGCAGGAAGGACATTTAATAGGAAATCATTCGTATAGCCATTCGGTATTCTGGGGATTTTTCCCTCCAGAAAAAGCGAAAGCAGAACTTGAGCAGGCATCTGAACAAATTTTTTCGGTTACTAAGGAAAAACCGTTGCTTTTCCGACCACCTTTTGGTGTTACAAATCCATCAATTCGAAAGGCTGTTAATAAATTACAACTGACTACTGTCGGCTGGAGCTTGCGTTCACTTGATACCGTTATTTCAGATGAACAAAAAGTATTGAACAGAATAAAAAAAAAGCTGCATCCTGGTGCCATAGTACTGTTGCACGAAAGGCATCCCGGCATAGATGTTGTTTTGAATGGGATAATTACTTTTGCTCGAAATGAAGGGTACCAGATTGTTGCCCTCGACAAACTACTAACAATTACACCTTATGAGAAATAATAAATTTTTGATTACTATCTGTTTGCTTACAATTGTAAGTTTTTGCAATGCGCAACCTGTCGGATTCAAAGCTTTGCAAAATGCATCCGAAGTAAAAGCAAGCATTGAAAAAACTGTTTCTGCTGTTTCCTCTATTGAAAGCGATTTTATACAAAACCAGTATATGACAGCCCTTGCCGAACAAATGACCATGAAAGGACATTTTTGGTTTAAAAAGGAAAACAAGTTACGCTGGCAATACACGCAGCCCATGCAATACCAAATTATTATGAATGGTTCCAAAATGTGGATGAAAGACGAACAAAGAGTAAATGAATTCAATATCAGTTCAAACCGCATGTTTGGCGAAATCAATGATATAATGACTTCATGTTTGCAGGGAAGCATTTTTAAAAAAACTGACAAATTTAAAATCAGCTTTTACGAAAACTCTAAACAATTTATGGTGTTACTGGTTCCTCTGAAAAAAGATATGAAAGGCTTTTTAAAGAATATTGAACTGTATATCAATAAAAAAGATTATTCGGTAGAAAAATTGAAAATGGTAGAACCTTCGGGCGATTATACCTCCATCGCTTTTCAAAACAAAAAAACCAATCATGAAATTCCGGATAGCAGGTTTCGCCCTGATTAGCATATTCCTGATAACATCCTGTATTCCGGCAGCGTATCGTCATCTTAGCAGGGAGACCATACCGAAAACCCAGCGGACAGAATTTCCGGTGATTTTTCCAGACACATTCACCAAGGCAGTTTACCGTACCTCCTTGTCTTTTTTCGGAAATAGCCTGAGTGGTATTTCATTTATCAAGAAAATGCCCGACAGTAGCTATCGTGTGGTTTTTACTAACGAAATGGGTATAAAATTTTTTGATTTGGCTTTTTGTGGAAAAAATTTCAAGGTTATGTATTGTATGCCCAAACTCAATCGTAAAATTGTAATCAAACTGCTACGCAACGATTTGCAAATGCTTTTCACCGACAAATTTGAAGGCGAAAAAGCTGAAAAATATGCTGATAGCGTTTACAGATTCCGTTATAAAAGCAATAAAAATTATTATCATCTAATCGGAGATGAACACCAGCCTACAAAAATTATTTTTGCACGAAATGCTAAAGTGAAGGTGAAAACTACAATTTTGTATCATGACAATTTCCCCGAAATGTTTATATTTGAACACCAGCAAATGAAAATTTCAATAAAATTTCAAAAAATGGAATTATAATTTTTGCCTATGCTTTTGAATTCTTTTTTTACCATTGCCGAAACGATAAGCAACAATACCCACCCGGATTCATTTTCGGTTTTTGCTACTCTAAATCCTTCACATCCTGTTTTTAAGGGACATTTCCCTGGAAACCCTGTCGTCCCGGGAGTTTGTCTTATCGAAATGGCAAAAGAAATTTTTGCCCAAACAATGGGTCAAAACCTTGTTTTACAACAAGCAGCTAATATTAAATTTCTCGCGGTGGTAAATCCTGAAGTACATCCTTTTCTTAAATTCAATTTGAACTTTACCAGGGAAATTAATGGATTTAAAGTGAAATGTCAGATATACTGGAACGAAACCGTTTGCCTGAAACTTGACGGTTCGGTTGGCAATTTTCAGAAGTCAGAAAATCTATAAAACGATATAATGTAATAGAACATTTACAAAATGATTACATATTATAAAAATATAGTATTGTTTGTTTTACTATTATTTTTTTCATCTTGAATTTTGCTCGAAATCCTGTCAAGCTATTTTAGGACTAAACAGATCATATTTTTTAATGTGCATCCAGCCAATTGTTACCCGTGTTGATGTCAACAACCACAGGCACTTTAAGAGGAATGGCATTTTGCATTTTTTCGACAACAATAAGTTTAACTTTTTCCAGTTCGTTTTTGTGAACATCAAAAACAAGTTCATCATGTACCTGCAACAGCATACGGGATTGAAATTGTAACTTGGCAAATTCATTATGGATGTCTATCATTGCTATTTTTATCATATCTGCCGAAGAACCCTGTATGGGAGCATTGATGGCATTTCGTTCGGCAAAACCACGGATATTGGCATTGGAAGAATTGATGTCGCGCAGGTAACGTCGTCTTTTCATCAGCGTTTCCACGTAACCATGCTTACGGGCAAAGGCGATGGTATCGTTCATATAAGCTTTCACTCCTGGGTATTTGATAAAATATTGGTTAATAATGTCTGCGGCTTCGCTTCGGGCTATGCCCAGTTGTTCGGCAAGGCCGAAAGAAGATATTCCGTAAACAATACCAAAGTTTATGGCTTTTGCATTGCGCCGCATATCCCTGTCCACCGCCTCGATGGGTATCCCGAAAACCCTTGCGGCTGTAGCCGAATGAATATCAAAACCCCGGCGAAAGTCTTCCTGCATATTTCCGTCACCGCTGATAGAAGCAATTATCCGAAGTTCTATCTGTGAATAATCTGCCGACAATAAAATATAATTTCCAGTTCGGGGGATAAATGCTTTTCGTATTTCCCTTCCCTTGGCAGTACGAACGGGGATGTTTTGCAAATTAGGATTATTGGAACTCAACCTTCCGGTAGTCGTAACCGCTTGGTTAAAACTGGTATGAATTCTTCCGGTTCGTGGATTTACCATTGTCGGCAGGGCGTCAACATAGGTTGATTTTAACTTTACCAATTCGCGGTAATCAAGAATTTTATCAATAATCGGGTGTTTGTGGGCAAGTTTCACTAAAACGTCCTCGCCGGTAGCATATTGTTTGGTTTTGGTAAGCCGAGGCTTTCCGGCAATTTGTAGTTTTTCGTATAGCACTTCTCCCAATTGTTTGGGTGAATTAATGTTGAAATTAATACCAGCTAATTGTTTGATTTCGCTTTCCACGGTGTTAATTTCAGAAAACAGTTGACGGGAATAATCGGCAAGAAAAGCCACATCCAGTTTCACGCCTTCGGCTTCCATAGACGAAAGCACCGGGATAAGGGGATTTTCAATGTTGTTGAATAAAGGAAGTGTTCCTGTTTCTACAAGCAGGGGTTCAAATACTTGACGAAGCTGCAGGGTAACGTCGGCATCTTCGGCTGCATATTCCTTGATGGTTTCCAGGTCTATCGTGCGCATGCTCAGTTGGTTTTTTCCTTTTTTACCAATAAGGTTTTCGATGGGAACAGGAGAATAGTTCAGATACGTTTCGGCAAGTACATCCATATTGTGCCGCATGTCGGGGTGCAACAGATAATGGGCTAACAGGGTATCAAAAAAATTCCCTTTTACTTCCACATGGTACCAGCGAAGCATAGAGATATCGAATTTAAGATTTTGCCCGGTTTTTTCAATAGCCGGATTTTCGAACAAAGTTTTGAACTCATGGACAATTTTGAGGCAATCGTTGTAGTTATCGGGTAAAGGAACATACCAAGCCTGATGTGGAGCCACAGCAAACGACATTCCCACCAACTCAGCCATATGGGCATCCGTTCCGGTAGTTTCGGTGTCGAAACAAAACATTTTCTGTTGCTGGAGAAAAGCAATAAGTTCAGTGCGTTTGCCGAAAGTATCGGCTAAGCGGTAATCATGGGGTGTGTTTGCAATGGAAGGATTGGTGCCAGGAAAAAGTTCCGGGCTTTCCTGTACGTTGCTGAATAAATCTGCTGCCTGGCTTAGGGCAGTAGTAGATGCAGGTTTAATCGTTTCCGTAGCCGGAATAAGGGAAAGGTCGGCAAAAACCCGTTTGGTGAAAGCGCGAAATTCCAGCGTTTCGAGTAGGGCTTTTAGCCGGGTGGCATCGGGTTGTGTATATTCCAATTGCCTTTCGTTAAATGCAATGGGTACATCAAGAATAATGGTAGCCAACTGTTTGGAAAATACTGCCTGATCGGCATGTGCAAGTACTTTTTCACGAACACGTTCGTTTTTTATTTCTGCGGCATGCAATATAATATTCTCCACATTGTCAAATTCATCCAATAGTTTTTTTGTTGCCACGGGTCCTATGCCGGGTATTCCGGGTATATTATCGGAAGCATCACCAGCAAGACCCAAAAAATCTTTTACCTGGTCGGTACGTTGAATCCCAAATTTTTCGCATATATCATTTACACCTAAAACAGAAGGCTTTTCACCCATTTTACCAGGTTTATACATCAGGATATTTTCTGTAACCAACTGACCAAAATCTTTGTCGGGAGTCATCATAAATACAGTAAATCCTTCTTTCTCTGCTTTTTTGGCAAGGGTTCCGATAACATCGTCCGCTTCATATCCGTCCACAAACATTACCGGGATGTTAAAGGCTTCAATAAGCTGTTTTATCCAGGGAATAGACTGGGCAAGGTCATCGGGCATAGCCTGGCGGTTTGCTTTGTATTCCAGAAAATCTGCATGACGAACGGTGGGAGCCTGTGTGTCGAAGGCTACGCCTATGTGGGTTGGTCTTTCATTTTTCAGCAAATCATAAAGCGTATTGGCAAAACCAAGGATGGCAGAGGTGTTCTGCCCTTTGGAGTTTACCCGCGGGTTTTTGTTAAGTGCATAAAAAGCTCTGTAAATAAGAGCCATTGCGTCGAGCAGGAAAAGTTTTTTGTCGGAAGAAGGCATATAAATAATTACGGGTGAATGAAAAGGAAAACAATATATATTTGCGTACGCAGAAATGCAAATATACTTTGAATAGAAATACCCTGAAGGAAATTAACCGGAATAAAATGTAGTTTAAAATTTTCTGATGAATGAAGAGATTGTTACTTGGATTACTGCTTGTCGTTTTTGTATTTATAAGTTCGTTTTCACAAACATTTAGTGGCTTAGGAGGGCTTATTCCCGATGATGGCAGCAGTGTTTCTTTCCCAATAGAAGTACAGGGATTAAATCCATCCTCTTTAGATACCGTTTTTGGGGTGGAATCAGTAAAAATTAATATTTTACATACATATGATGCTGATTTGGAAATAGCATTGATTTCTCCCGATGGTACACAGGTGATGCTGAGTTATGCCAATGGAGGCGATGGCGATAATTATTGGAACACAATCTTTACCGATTTTGCTGAAACTTCCATTCTTAATGGAACACCTCCTTATTCAGGCAGCTTTCGTCCCCAGGAATTACTTGGAAATATGAATAGCGGACAAAATGGTAATGGAACCTGGCAACTGTATATTTACGATATGTATAGCGGAGATGCAGGGTCGCTACTTGACTGGAATTTAACTTTCAGTAACCATCCTTGCTTGCCGTTTAACTTCACCTCATCCAATCTTCCCATTGTGGTAATAAATACCAATGGACAGGTTATTCCGGATGATCCGAAAATACAGGTGGGCTTTGGCATCATTGATAATGGTTCAGGAAATCGTAATTATGTTACCGATCCGTTTACCTATTCCGGCTTTGCAGGCATTGAGTTGCGTGGTTCCAGTTCGCAAACTTTTCCTAAGAAAAGTTATGGTTTTGAAACATGGGATTCTACAGGAAATGAAATGGATACTACCCTGCTGGGAATGCCTTCCGAATCGGATTGGATACTCAATGCCAATTATACCGATAAAACCCTCTGCCGGAATGCTTTTGCTTACCAGGCGTGGCAGGATATGGGGCATTATGCCACACGCTATCATTTTTGTGAATTGATCATTAATAATGAATATCAAGGTATTTATATCCTTTCCGAAAAAATTAAACGTGATCCTAACCGGGTGGGTATAGCCAAATTAAAATCAGACCAAAATTCCGGAGATCAGCTTACCGGTGGATATATCTTTAAGATAGATAAAATTACCGGTAGTGGCGGAGATGGGTGGACATCCAATTTTTTACCGCCAAATCATTCCGCCGGACAAACCATTTATTTTCAATATGAATATCCTAAAGCAGAAGATATTACAGAACAGCAGAAACAATATATTCAGGCATATGTAGATACATTTGAAACGGTTTTAGCTTCTCCAAGCTTTGCCGACACAGCCATAGGTTTTCGCAAATATGCCGTGGAAGAAACCTTCATTGATTATTTTATCGTAAACGAAATCAGTAAAAATGTGGATGGTTACCGTTTGAGTACTTTTTTACAGAAAGAACGCGACAGCCATGGTGGTAAATTAAGGATGGGACCAGTGTGGGATTACGATATTGCCTGGCATAATGCCAATTATTGTGATGGCGATACCTATACCGGATGGGCATACCAGTTCCCCTGTACGGATGATCCCTGGCAGATGCCGTTTTGGTGGAACCGTTTGCTCGAAGATACTTTGTTTGTCAATAATCTGAAGTGCCGTTGGGAATATTTGCGGGGTACAAGTTTAAACAACAACAATATTCATTTGTATATTGATTCTATTGCCAATCTACTGAACGAATCCCAGCAAAGAAATTTTGAAGTATGGCCCATTCTGGGAGTTTATGTTTGGCCCAACCCTGAACCGATACCTCAGACCTATGCCGACGAAATTCAATCGTTAAAGGATTGGGTTGATCTGCGGCTAAATTGGCTTGATAATGAAATGCCGGGAATCTGTACATCAACATTTGTGGCTGATCTGCCTGAAAAATCAAAAGAGATAATAATTTATCCCAATCCTGTTTCGGATGTTTTGAATATGGAATTTAAAACCAGTAAAAATACAAGTTGTACCATCTGGCTAACCAATGCCGTGGGCAATTCCGTGTTTCCGGCATCTGACCTGAAATTGCCGGCAGGCAATCAGAAAATGCAATTGAACCTGGCCGGCGTAAGCCCGGGTATCTATTTTTTAAAAATCCAATTGGATGAATTTCAGTATGTAAAGAAGGTGATTGTAAGCAGCAGGTAGTTTCTGCTTAGCTGGTTGCTGTTGATTTTTCGGAAGTTTTTCTGATTACCAGCAAAAAATAATCATTTTCGATAGGGCTGTAGCCATATTCGTAACAAAAATGGTAAACATGCCCGTTTTTGGTAGTATAGATACTGGTGAAATAGGAAAAATTAAAACCCCGGTGCAGAAGCTTATCTTTGTGTACAGTGGTTTTTTCTTCCGGATTTAATTCGGCAAGGATACGACGATTTTTCCTTAATACTTCGTTGATACGGCGAATCAGATTGTTAGATTCGCTTTTCGAACGGTTATTGTAATTGTTACGGCAAAGGTCGTTACAAAATTTTTTGTCAATTCTTCCCAACAGGGGTTCGCCACAGTCGAGGCACTTTCTATCAGTATTCATGGCTATTTTTTTGTAAATGTAGCAAATAATCGTTTACAACCGTTTACAATCGTTTTTATCCGGATACAAATATTTATTATACGACTCGAAAAAAAACCCGGATATAATTTTGTTTCATCAAATTTTAATTAATAACCCGCCGCTACTGCGGCAAAAAAAAGACAAATTATGAACACATTACGCAACCGCGTTCAACTGATTGGACGCTTAGGACAGGATCCTGAAGTAAAAACCCTTGAACAGGGAATGAAAGTAGCCCGCTTTTCTATCGCTACCAGTGATAGTTATAAGGGAAAAGATGGTAACAAAATTACCGAAACCCAATGGCATCACCTGGTAGTTTGGGGAAAACTGACAGAAGTTTGTGAAAAATACTTGAAAAAAGGCAAGGAAATTGCCATTGAAGGCAGGCTTACTTACCGTACATGGAACGACAAAGAAGGGATATCGCACAATACTACTGAAATTGTGGTAAACGAACTGCTGCTGCTTAACGGAAACGACTGATTATCCAAAACCTTGGCTTGTGTAAACACTTGCCCTTTATTGAGTATTAGAAAAATCCCGGCAAAGTCCGGGATTTTTTATTAAGCTGAATATGTTCGTTTCTGATGATAATCATTGTGAAAAAAAACACTGACAACAAATTGGGGTTTATTTTTCTCTAAAAATTACCAATAAAGTTACTTCTTTTCAGGACGACAGTTTTTCTATCATACAATTCCGGAAGTATTTCTCTGGTATATTTTACAGGAAATACGAATTATTCTGTTTTTCGTATCCAATAGTTGTAGTTTGCCCATGTCCGGGATATACCGTGTAATCATCCGGAAGGGTAAGCAATTGTGTTTCTATACTGTTTATGAGTCGTTCAAAATTACCGGTCGGGAGGTCAGTACGACCAATACTGCCATAAAAAAGTACATCGCCTGCAATCACGAATTTTTGTTCGTGGTTAACCAAACAAATACTTCCATCTGCATGTCCCGGGGTGTATAGCACATGTAATAAGGCGTTGCCGAACGACACCGTGTCGCCATGGTTAAGAAAATGTCGGGGTGTTTGTACTTTTTCGAGCCGGATACCAAACACTGAAGCAAATTCACGAGCCGTTCCCCAGAAAGGTCTGCCTTGCGGATGTACCTCAGTTTCAATGCCGTATTTTTCAGAAACAAAAACATTCCCCAGTATGTGGTCAACATGCAGATGGGTATTCAATAACCTGACCGGTTGCAAGCGGTTACGGCTGATAAAGGTTTCAAGTTCGTTTTCTTCAACAGGGGAAGAACATCCGGGATCAATAATAGCGCATTCGCCAGTTTCGTCGGACAGTATATATGTATTTACCGAAAAGAAGTTAAAAACAAAGGTGTGGACAGTAATCATGTGTTAGAAAAATAGGGCAACAAAGGTACAAATGAAAACTATACACCCGAAATTACACAGGATAGTAAAATAATCCCCCGTGGCTTCACACTAAAACATTCGGAAATTTAGTTTACTTTAGCAACATCTTTTTCCCGGTTATTGCAATGCACGTACAACCCGCTTCCAACCCTGTATCTTTTATCCGGTGGTTTTTCACAGCGGTATTGTTTTTCATCCTGATACATCCTACGGCAACGGCACAGTTTTATAACGGTTCACAACTCAATTTTGGTAGAAATCGTGTTCAATACAACGATTTTTTCTGGACATACTACCGGTTCGATAAATTTGATACTTATTTTTATCTCAATGGGAGAGAACTGGCTGTTTTTACTGCAAAATATGCAAAAGCCATCCTGCCCGAACTGGAAAAAAAGCTGGAAGCCACACTGGAAGGCAAACTACAGTTTATCATTTACAATTCGCTTTCCGATTTAAAACAAAGTAATATCGGCTTCATCAGCAATCAGCAGTATAATACGGGAGGGGTTACCCATATCATAGGGAAAAAAATATTCCTGTTTTTCGATGGTAGCCACGTGGGGCTCCAAAAACAAATCAGAGCCGGAATAAGCAAAATATTGCTCGAAAATGCTGTGTATGGAGGAAATATCGGCTCACAGTTAAAAAATTCCACCCTCTTCAATTTACCTGACTGGTATGTTAACGGGCTGGTTTCTTACATAAGCGAAGACTGGAACACGGATATAGATAACCATGTTCGCGAAATATTTGCCACAGGAAAATATAAGCATTTTAATCAGTTGGTTTCTTCCGGCGAAGCTCTATATGCCGGACATTCTATCTGGAAATTTATTGCCGAAAGGTATGGCGAAACAGTTATCCCGGGCATCATTTACGCATCACGAATTAATAAAGGAATAGAAAGTGGGTTTAACGTCATGTTAGGTTTGTCGTTAAAAGAGATGGTAAGGGAATGGAAACACTTTTACCTGTTAAAATACAATCTTCCCGATTCGCTTCAACAGCAGCCAGCCGGTGAAAAATTAATCAAAAAACCAAAAAGTTCCTTGGTGTTTGCCCGTCCTAAAATTAGTCCCGACGGTACACTTATTGTTTATACAACCAATGAATTGGGACGATATACAATTTGGTTGAAAGACGTTACAAGCGGGAAGGCAAGGCGAATTTTTAAACGGGGCTATGCACTCGACGAAAAAGTGGACTATTCGTTCCCGTTGCTGGCATGGCATCCCAGCGGAAAACTACTCGCATTTATCATCGAAGCCAAAGGACAACTTTGGTTGTATTTTTATACTCCCGAAAACCGCAAACTTATCAAACAGGGGTTGTTTGGTTTCCAGAAAGTGCTCGACTTTTCTTACTCCCCTGATGGGAAAACATTTGTGTTTTCGGCACAACAACGCGGACAATCCGATATTTTTATTTACAACATCGCTGCCAATTCGTACCAGAATATCACCCAGGACATTTTCGATGATCTTAACCCGGCATATATCAGCAACGGGCGGGAAATTGTTTTCAGTTCCAACCGCGACAATGATACTCTGAAGGGAAATAACAATTTTTTGCCCGCAAGTCTTTCCTCTAATTTCGACTTGTTTGTATATAACCCCGCTGCTACAGACAAGCTTTTGCACCGTATTACCGAAACCACGCTTGCCGTTGAAACTCAACCCATGGAATATGCCCCGGGCTTCATTACATACCTGAGCGATGAAAACGGAATCAACAACCGCTATCTTGCCCGGTTCGACAGTGCCATCACCTATGTAGATACCGTTACCCATTACAAATATTTCGCAATAAAATATCCTATTACCAACTATACGCACAACATCATCTATCAGGATGTTAATATTGCTTCAGGCATGCTTTCCGAAGTAGTAAGGTCGAATGGCAGGTATTATATTTATTACCATAACAGGCTGCTTCCTTCACAAATGCCGGAAAACATGCCTCTGACACTGAATGCTACGCCCTACATGCAACAGAAACAAGCAGAAGCGAAAAAAACAGCAGAAAAAACGAAAAAAGAACCTAAAAAAACCAACGGGAAAAAACGGAAACGGTTTGTAAATGTTTATGTAAAAGATGTTCCCACCCCTCCAACTGACACAACTCTGCAAAGGAAGGAAATACCGGTATCTACCCGGCAAAATTTCATCAGGATAAACGATGACGGTGGTGATACATTATGGCTTCCTCAAAAATTACCTGACGAACCGGCAGTTTTTACTCCTCCCCGAGCCGATACCAATCGTTTTAAACAGCGAAATTACAATGTGGAATATTCAGTTAATGAATTAATTACCCAGGTTGATTTTAATTTTCTCAACTATACATACCAGCCTTTTACCGGGGGTGGCGGACCTGTTTATATGAATCCGGGTACTAATGCCCTGCTGAAAGTAGGAATTACTGATCTGCTGGAAGATTTTAGAATTACCGGGGGTGTACGACTGAATTACAACCTTATAAACAACGAGTACCTGCTAAGTATCGCCAATGCAAGAGGCAGGCTTGACAAGGAACTGGTTTTCCACCGGCAAACACTCGAAGAAGACAATGGCTACTCAGTAATCAGACACCATACCCATGAGATTTTTCACATTCTCACCTATCCGCTCGACCAGGCTTTGAGCCTGAAAGGTACTTTTCTTTACCGCAACGATCAGATGGTTTATCTTTCAACTGACTATTACAACCTGAGGAAAAAAAATATTTACCAGAACTGGGGAGGACTGAAAGGAGAATTAATCTTTGATGCTACCCGCGACGTGGGTTTAAACCTTTACTATGGAACCCGTTATAAAATTTTTGCCGAGTATTACCAGCTTGTTGACGGAAAACAAAAAAATATGATAGTTCTTGGCCTCGATTTCAGAAACTATAAAAAAATACATCGCACTCTGATTTGGGCAAATCGTTTTGCAGCCAGCACTTCGTTAGGCAACAGCAAGCTGATGTATTATCTGGGAGGAGTCGACAACTGGCTTGCCCCTGGATTTATGAACCAAACTCCGATTGATTACTCACAAAACTACACTTTTCAAACCCTTGCAACCAATATGCGCGGGTTTAATCAAAATATCCGCAACGGCAATAGTTTTGCTATTATCAACAGTGAGCTTCGCTTGCCGGTTTTCCGATATTTTTTGAACCGCCCCCTGCGTTCCGATTTCCTTACTAATTTTCAAATAATTGCTTTCGGAGACGTTGGCACTGCCTGGACGGGATTTTCGCCTTACAGTGACGATAACTTTTTATACACCCGTATTATTTACAACGGTCCGATGAAAATTACCGTAAAACAAAAAAAAGAACCCATAGTGGCAGCCTACGGACTGGGTTTACGTTCCAAAATATTTGGCTATTTTGTGCGTGCCGATTATGGTTGGGGCATTGAAGACAAAAAAGTAAACAAAGGTTATTTTTATCTTTCTTTGAATCTTGATTTTTAATTCCATAAAATAAACGTATGAATATTTCAACTATACTGATACTTCTCGTAATAGGACTTGCTGCCGGAGTTTTCGGAGGGATGGTAGGATTGGGAGGCGGGGTAATAATGATACCTGCCATGATTTATTTTCTGGGAGTTGACCAGTATACCGCCCAGGGAACAAGCCTTGCCGTGATGCTTCCACCGGTAGGACTGTTTGCGGTATACAACTACTACAAAGCCGGCAGTTGCGACCTCCGCTATGCACTTATCATCGCACTGGCTTTTATCATCGGCGGATATTTTGGTTCGAAAATTTCGTTAAACATCCCGATTGCCACTATGAAAAAAATATTTGCCGTAGCCCTGATCCTTATTGCCGTAAATATGCTTATAAAAAAATGACAGTTATCCCTCCTGTTGATAAAAGAATATTAAAATTCATCCGGCAACATCATATTTTTACCCTTGCTACTGTCGTGGATACACAGCCTTATGTTGCCACTTGTTTTTATGTTTATATCGAAGAAAATAACCAGTTTATTTTTACGTCCGACGACCATACCCGGCATGCAAAAGAAATGCAGATACAACCTCGCGTGGCAGGTGCCATAGCCCTCGAAACACGAATCATCGGGAAAATACAGGGAATTCAGTTTACCGGTGTTGCCCGAAAATTAGAAAAAGAAGAGTTGAAGATTGCCGGACACGCTTATGCTGCCAAATTTCCAGTAGCTCGACTGATGGAAACTACTTTATGGAGCATTCAGCCTGATTTTATGAAAATGACACATAACTTACTGGGATTCGGAAAAAAATTGATTTGGGAAACTACTGAACCTCTTTAAGGATTTATTCACGCATATAATATTTATTTTTAGTATATTATATAAACTATATTCTTTTTTGTTAATAATTCTTTTTTGAATAAGACTATCTCCGGTTGTATCTTGCTTTAGGCTTTTTCTCTTCGTGTTTTTTATTGTAGCTATTTTGAAAACAACAAGTTGAAAAAAACAAAATATTCACACTTCAAAAATCGTTATCTTCTAACAAATGGATACAGACCTATTTAATCAAAAAATTGAAGAAGACACCAAGTCTGGTTTTTATAATGAAATGTTGGAAAAACGATCCCGTCCGGTTTTTCCTGATGAAAGCTTTTCTTCTGAAAGCCCAAAGACTAATCAAGTACAAGAAACAGAAAAGAATATAAAAAAAATGGTGAATTTTTCACACAAAGAAATTTTAGAAAAGTCCACTGAATATTTTGGTGGCGACACCTTGGCGGCCAACGTTTGGATGAACAAATATGCACTGAAAAGCAGCGATGCAAAAATCTATGAGCTGACACCCGACGATATGCACCATCGTCTTGCCAGAGAAATTGCCCGTATTGAACAAAAGTATCCCAACCCGATGGGCGAGGAAGAAATTTACAAGTTGTTCAAAAACTTCAGGTATATCATCCCTCAGGGAAGCCCCATGGCGGGCATAGGGAATAATTTTCAGGCGTCCTCGTTGTCTAACTGTTTTGTTATCGGTAATTCAAGCGATTCGTATGGGGGCATCATGAAAGCTGACCAGGAACAGGTACAACTAATGAAACGTCGTGGAGGTGTCGGACACGATCTTTCGCACATCCGCCCTACGGGAAGCCCGGTAAAAAACAGTGCGCTTACCTCTACCGGCATAGTTCCTTTTATGGAAAGATATTCCAACTCGACAAGAGAAGTAGCCCAGGATGGCAGAAGAGGCGCATTGATGCTCAGCATTTCTGTAAAACATCCCGATGCCGAAAATTTTATTGATGCTAAACTTGAACAGGGAAAAGTTACCGGAGCTAACGTTTCAGTAAAAATTGATGATGCGTTTATGCAGGCAGTAGTGAATAATACTACCTATGTACAAAAATACCCCATTGACTCCGACACACCTGTTTTTACCAAGGAAATTGATGCCCGCGTCCTGTGGGATAAAATTATCCACAATGCCTGGAAATCTGCCGAACCCGGCGTTTTGTTCTGGGATACCATCATCAGCGAATCTCTTCCCGATTGTTATGCCGACCTGGGTTTTAAAACTGTTTCCACGAATCCATGCGGCGAAATACCTCTTTGCCCCTACGATAGTTGCCGCCTGCTTGCAATCAATTTGTACAGTTATGTTGATAATCCTTTTTCCGACAATGCCCAGTTCAACTCCGAACTTTTTACCAGGCATGCCCGCGCTGCTCTTCGGATTATGGACGATATCATTGACCTCGAAACAGAAAAAATAGATAAAATTCTCGAAAAAATTAATTCCGACCCCGAGGATGAAGAAACCAAACGCATAGAAAAAAAACTCTGGGAAAATATCCGGAAGAAAACCCTACAGGGACGTCGTACCGGGATAGGCATCACTGCCGAAGGCGACATGCTTGCCGCTTTGGGCTGCCGTTATGGAACCGAAGTAGCCACCGAATTTTCGGTTGAAGTGCATAAAATGTTGGCTATTGAAGCGTACCGTTCGTCAGTGCAGTTAGCCAAAGAAAGAGGCCCCTTCCAGGTATTCAACGCCGAAAGAGAAAAAAATAATCCTTTTATCGAACGCATTCGTCAGGCTGACCCGCAGGTATATTCAGACATGCTTGTCTATGGAAGGCGCAACATTGCTATGCTAACCATAGCTCCCACAGGAAGTGTAAGTATTTGCACACAAACCACCTCCGGTATAGAACCTGTTTTCATGATCAGCTACAAACGCCGCCGGAAAGTAAACCCGAACGACAAAAATGTACATATCACCTTTATTGATGAAGTGGGCGATGCCTGGGAAGAATACAATGTTTTTCATCCCAAGTTTATAAAATGGCTGAAGGTTAAAGGCTATGATGTGGAAAAAGTGATGAACATGCCCGACGAAGAACTGAATCCCATCATTCAGGAATCACCTTATTACAAAGCAACCTCTAATGACGTTGACTGGCTAAGCAAGGTGCGTATGCAGGGAGCCGTGCAAAAATGGGTTGATCATTCCATAAGTGTTACCGTAAATCTTCCCAAAGATGTAAGCGAAGAATTGGTTAGCAATGTATATCAAACTGCCTGGGAAAGCGGCTGCAAAGGCATGACCATTTACCGTGAAGGCTCGCGCAAAGGTGTATTGGTAAGCAACGATAAAAAGGACAATGAACAGGATAACGAATTCAGGGAAACAAAAGCTCCGCCACGTCCCAAAAAACTAGAAGCCGAGATAGTACGTTTCCAAAATGATTACGAAAAATGGGTGGCAGTTGTAGGCTTGCTCGATGGCAAACCCTACGAAATTTTTACCGGAAAAGCCGATAATTTCTTTCTACCTCCTACGGTAAATAAAGGCTGGGTAATCAAAAACAAAACATCGGAAAATACACGCGCCCGCTACGATTTTCAGTTCGAGGATAAAGACGGCTATAATGTTACTATCGAAGGGCTTTCGCGTACTTTCGACACCGAATACTGGAACTACGCCAAACTTATTTCGGGCATCCTTCGCCATGGTATGCCGTTACACATTGTGGTTGACCTCATATCTAACCTCCGTCTCGACAAGGAAAATATCAATACCTGGCTGAACGGGGTTACCCGAGCACTGAAAAAGTTTATCCCTGACGGCACACCCGCCTCCTCTGCCAAATGCCCCGAATGCGGCGAAAAAGGTACATTGGCTTACAAAGAAGGCTGCCTTTCCTGCCAAAGTTGCGGCTATTCCAAGTGCGGATAGACATAACATTATTTATTTAACTTGTTATTGAATGATTACTTTTCTGTATTGTCCTGAAAAAACCTGACAGAATTTGGATTAATATTCACCCAGGTTCGGAATAAAATGTATTTCCCATCTGCCTGATGATAATCCGTTAGAGTTTTAATATCCATAGAAAAGATTTTTTATTCTTGATGAATTTTCCGTTAGGAGATTAATGATTAATCGCCTACGGCAAAATGTAACATGCTGAAATATTACAAGAATGGTTTGCAACCTTACACCAAACTCAGGTTTGAATTTTGCTTCCTGTAAAGCTATTTCAGGAAATCCGCTACTTAAATAAATTTGTCTCCCTTCTTTTCCTGTATATCATTCACAAACTGGCGGATGTACTGTTCGTTCTGTTTGCGGCATATAAGCAGGATGTTTTCATCTTCCACTACAATGTAATCGTCCAGACCCTGAAGAACAACCAATTTATCTTTCGGCATATTGACAATACAATTACTGGTATCGTATGTAAGTACATTATTACCAATAATAGTGTTGTTCTGTTGGTTTTTGTCCCTGATGTCGTACAGCGAACCCCAGGTACCCAGATCGCTCCATCCAAAATCAGAAGCCAGTACATACACATTATCCGCTTTTTCCATAATTCCATAGTCAATGGAAATATTTTTGCAGATAGAATAAGCTTGCTGAATAAAATTTGTTTCTTTTTCCGTATTATAAAGAGGAATGCCTTCCTTAAAAATCTCATTAACTTCCGTAAGGTGTGTTTCAAATGCATGTAATATGCTGTTGAGTGACCAGATGAAAATGCCGGAATTCCAGAGGAAATCGCCACTTTCCAGAAATTGTTTTGCAATTTCCAACTGAGGTTTTTCGGTAAACGTTTTCACCTTGTAAATCCTGGGATCATTCTGATAGCGTGTGTCTTCATTAAACTGAATATAACCGTAACCGGTATCCGGGCGGCTGGGCTGGATACCAAGTGTGAGCAACCAAGGATTTTGCGCCGAGGCATTTAATGCCGATTCAATTACTTCTATAAAAACATCTTCCTTTAAAATAATATGATCGGAAGGGGCCACCACTATATTCGCTTTCGGATTTTTACACAATATTTTGTAGCTGGCATATGCAACGCAGGGAGCGGTATTGCGCCGGAAAGGTTCGCAGAGAATCTGGTCGTCTGTGATATTTGGAATTTGCTGTTTAATCAACCCACGGTACATTTCATTGGTAACGATAAAAATATTTTCGGGGGAGCACACCCGTTCAAATCGTTGAAAAGTTTGCTGGATAAGGGTTTTGCCCGTTCCCAAAATATCAATAAACTGTTTGGGATGTGTTGTGCGGCTCATAGGCCAGAAACGGGCACCTATGCCGCCCGCCATTATGATGCAATAATTATTTTTATTCATGCGAATACGTTTTATTGGTCAAAAATACAATTCTTTATAAAACTAATCAAGCGGAAATACTCTTGTTAGCGGATGGAATAAGTACATTTTTTTATTATTCAAACACATACACCTGTACCGTTTTCTTAACTTTTCATGTTTTTGAAATGTTTTACCTTTAAGCGCCCCGAAAACGCCCCCCGGTTCAACATCCTCAAGCAAAACACCTTCTACGGGGGCATCGTATTGCAACATTTCTTTCTGCAAAGCTACATCCGTAGAACCCATCGCCTTTGGGTTTTCCATGTGTTTCTGCAGAGCATGCTGCAAAGAAGGCGGGATGGCATTGTGTGATAAAATTATTTTCATTAACCCTGCAAAAGTAGTTTTCCACTCCTTACCATGGGGTTTTACTCTGTTTTTGTGTTGTTGCCATACGATAGCATGGGCAATTTCATGCACTGTGGTGAGCAAAAACTGGTATGGATTCAACCCTGCATTCACCGTGATTTGATGCACGTTATCGTGGAGTGGTGGTCTGTAATCGCCCAACTTGGTTTTTCTCACAGCTTTAATTTTTAAACGGATATTATACTGCATCAGCCATTCCCATAATGGATTAGCTAAAGCAATGGGCACATGCTTTGCCAAAATATCTTTTCCCTTGGCGATAGTTTCAGGCATATCGGAACGTGGAGGTTGTATGAGGAATCAACAGTTGGCATCCGCAATCGTATTTACGGAAGTGATTCCTGGTTTTTTTAAATTTATGCACCTTATGTTTGGGTGTGGCACACGACATACTAATAAAAATCAGTGTGAAAGCAATCGAAAAAACAATACGGAAACGAAACATGGAAGTTCTTTTTTAATATTTTTCAAAAGTATATAAAAAGCCCCAACCCGAAAATTATTGTGCAAACAGACTAATAATTGTATTTTAGCGGAAATTATTATACAATGCGGTTTTTTTCCGATGTAGGCAATTACTTACTGCTTATGAGGCAGGTATTTCAAAAGCCGGAAAAGAAGAGGATTTATTATAAGCAACTTCTGGTAGAAATTGATCACCTGGGGATAGATTCAGTGTGGATAGTAGCGATCATTTCTGTTTTCATGGGAGCCGTTCTTACCCTGCAAACAGCCTTTAACATTGATAACCCGATGATACCCTTGTATACCATAGGGTACGCTACCCGCCAATCGGTAATTCTGGAATTTTCACCCACTATTGTCAGCTTGTTATTAGCCGGGAAGGTGGGTTCGCGTATTGCCTCCGAAATTGGTACTATGCGGGTAACCGAACAAATAGATGCCCTCGAAATCATGGGTATTAACCCGGCAAGTTTTCTTATCATGCCAAAAATTGCTGCATCCATGTTTATTAACCCTATTTTAATCATGCTCAGTATGGTATTGGCAATTACGGGTGGATGGGCTGCTGGGGCATTGTCGGGTATGGTCAGCACTTACGAATTTGTATACGGCGTTCAGGCGTTTTTTCATTCATACGATATTATATATGCGTTAATTAAAACAGTTGTTTTTGCCTTTTTAATCGCTTCTATTTCTGGATATTGCGGATTTATTACACGGGGAGGTGCATTGGAAGTGGGAGATGCCAGCACCAAAGGAGTGGTTCGAAGCAGTATTATGATTATTATTTTCAATCTTATTCTTACCAAACTTCTGCTGACATGATTGAAGCTAAGGGAGTATACAAGTCGTTTGGAGAAAAAACGGTACTGAAAAATATTTCGGTAAATTTCCGCCCGGGTGAAACAAACCTGATTATCGGGCGAAGCGGATCGGGGAAAACAGTGCTTATGAAATGCTTAGTAGGTCTTTTTGAAATTGATAAAGGACAGATTTTTTTCGATAATCATTCCTTTACCAAAATGTCGTTTGACGAAATGAAAAGTATCCGGCAGGAAATTGGAATGCTTTTCCAAGGAGGTGCTTTGTTCGATTCGATGAATGTAGAAGAAAACGTGATGTTCCCGCTTTCGATGTTTACCCGAAAAACCTTAGAAGAAAAACGCGATAGGGCTAATTTTTGCCTGCAAAGGGTTGATCTTACCAATGTAAATAATTTAATGCCTTCCGAACTGAGCGGTGGAATGAAAAAGCGGGTTGCCATCGCACGGGCTATCGCCATGAATCCCCGTTACCTGTTTTGTGATGAGCCCAACTCCGGTTTAGACCCGCATACAGCCAATGTTATTGACAACCTTATCCATGAAATCACCCAGGAGTACCAAATTACCACCGTGGTTAATACGCATGATATGAACTCAGTACTCGAAATTGGTGATAATATTGCATTTCTGTATCAAAATACACTCTGGTGGACCGGAGACAAAAATGAAATTCTTCACTCGGGCATTCCCGAACTCAATGACTTTGTCTTTGCAACTGAACTCACCAGAAGAATTAAAAAATGAATATGAATTTTTTAGATGTTATTTTGGGAATACCTCTCATGTGGGCAATATATAAAGGATTTACAAAGGGATTCATCATTGAAGCGGCTTCGCTTGCAGGTTTGATTCTCGGTTTTTATTTTGCAGTCAAATTTTCCAGTTTTTCAAGCGATTTTTTCAAGAATATTATTGGTTTTCACGGACGATACCTTTCGATAATTGCCTTTGCTACCACTTTCCTGCTTGTACTTGCCATCATCTATTTATTGGGGAAAGTGCTTGAAAAAGCAATAGAAATGGTATCTCTGGGAATTTTCAATCGCCTGGCGGGAATAGCTTTCAGTGTAGCAAAAACAGCCTTTATTCTGAGTGTTTTACTTTTCCTCATCAATCGCCTTGATCCTTATCAAAAATTATTGAAACCGGAACATAAGCAAAAATCCATTCTTTATTTTCCGGTGGAGAGTTTTGCCCCCCGGATACTTCCCGGTTTGAAATCCGGTAGCTTTAGCATACCTCCTCCCGGAAAAGAAAAACAAGAAGCCAAATATGTACCATCAAAATAATTTATTTTTTTGCCAGGCAGGTTTTAATACCGAATAATACATACAATCCGCAAAAACCGATAAGTGCGGTTATTACAAAAATTGCGGCAAAAATTCCCAAAACCCACGCTTATATATCAGTGACAACATGGTACAAAATGTTACCGGGTAACAATTCTGCCCAACTTTCCATTGATAATATTACTGATGTCTTTCAACGATTTGAGTTGGGTAAGGATGGAGATTACCTCTTCTTCGTCGGTTGACAGTTTTAATGCCCGAATATTATCGGTAATCATCTGTTCCACCCTTTTGGCTTTAAAGGCGAGAATGGAGGTGTCAACGGCTTCTTTCAGCTTTTCCTCTTCAAGCGGGACTACAATATGTTTTTTACTCCAGTTTTTACTCAATTGATAGGGCGTACTTAAAATATCAATTACGGCTACCGACAACGTATGGTTGGGGTTATTGAAAAAATACTGTTCGTCAGGGAAAGCATTCTCCATGTTGGAAAATTCAGCAGAAATGGCTTGATAAAGGGGATTTTTAAACTCCAGATTGTCTTTTTTTAAGTCGTTGAGAATGTAATTGGCAACTTTTACCTCTACCGTGTATTTTCTTTTAAAAGGAGTTTCTTCTGCTACTTCGCATTGCAATGGTTTGTTACCATACAAAAGCATCAGGCGTATCAGTTCGTGCTCCTGGAATTCGCTTTCCAGAGTATCAGCCGTAGCCTGACGGGGCTGGATAATGGGAACAACTTCGGGAATGGCTTCTTTTTCCTGGGGGGTAAGATTTCGGGTAAAACGGTTTCGCAGCACTTTGTTTAGTTCGTTCATCAGTGCCTGCTCAGTAATGTTCATCAACATGGAGCATTCACGGATGTACACCGTACGGGTAATGGCATCGGGTATCAGTGCAATGGTTCCGACAATTTCTTTGATGAGCCTGGTCTTTTGAATAGGATCGCCGGCGGTTTCGTTGAGCAGCAAACCGGTTTTAAAATTGATGAAGTCAGAGGCATTATTGCTGATAAACGCCTGCACTTCGACGGAACGGCGCGTTCGGGCAAAGGAATCGGGGTCTTCTCCTTCCGGGAAAAGGACGATTTTCACATTCATTCCTTCTTCCAAAATCATATCAATGCCCCGGAAAGAGGCTTTTATGCCTGCCGGGTCGCCATCGTACAGTATGGTGATGTTGGGTGTAAACCGTTTTACAAGTTTAATCTGGTCGGGGGTAAGCGATGTGCCTGAAGATGCGACAACATTTTCAATGCCTGCCTGGTGGAGGGAGATAACGTCGGTGTAACCTTCTACCAGGAAGCAGTTATCTTGAGCAAGAATGGCATTTTTGGCAAAAAATATCCCGTACAGCGCCTTGCTTTTGTTGTAGATATCCGACTCGGGCGAGTTAATATACTTGGGCTTGGTTTTGTCGCCGGTGAGGATACGTCCGCCAAAGCCAATTACGCTACCTGTAAGGTTATGCACCGGAAACATCACCCTGCCACGGAAGAAGTCGAAATTTTTTCCTTCGCGCGAAATGGTAAGTCCAGTTTCGTTAAGCAATTCCAGTTTATAGGCATTTTCCAGCGCATGACGGGTAAAAGTATCCCATTTATCGAAACAATAGCCCAACTGGAACTTTTTAATGGTTTCTTCGTGGAAACCACGTTCGTGGAAATATGTCAATCCAACAGCTTTTCCTTCTTCGTTTTCGAAAAGGGAAGAGGTGAAAAATTTCTGAGCAAAAGCCGTGGTATGGTATAGGCTCTCCTTTCTATTCTGTACCTGTATTTGCTCAGGGGTTTGTTCTTCCTCTTCTACTTCGATATGGTATTTTCTGGCAAGGAATTTTAGGGCTTCAGGATACGAATAATGTTCGTGTTCCATGATAAAGCCCACAGAATTGCCGGCCTTTCCGCAGCCGAAACATTTAAAAATTCCTCTTGCAGGGGAAACATTGAATGATGGAGTTTTTTCGTTGTGGAAGGGACATAATCCAATATAATTGGTCCCCCGTTTGCGAAGCGACACAAACTCACCCACCACTTCTTCGATGCGGGCGGTTTCCAGGATGGTTTGTATCACTTCGGGGCGAATCATTTTAATTTCAAATTTATACTTTCGAGTTTCAGGTTATGGTGTTTGTTATTTAAAAATTTCTTTCATTTTTTTTCGCAGATCTTCTCCTGTGAGGTTTTTGGCAACAATTTTGCCCTCTTTGTCCACCAGTACATTGGAAGGGATGGAATTTATCCCGTACAGTTTTCCGGCGGCGTTGTTCCAGTATTGCAAGTCGGAAACATGGTTCCAGGTAAGTTTATCGTCGCTGATGGCTTTCAGCCAATCTTTTTTGGTTTTATCGAATGAAACGCCGAGTATTTCCAGTCCTTTTTTATGAAAATCTTTGTAAATAGCTACTACGTTGGGATTTTCGGCACGGCAAGGACCGCACCACGAAGCCCAGAAGTCAATCAGTAGCCATTTGCCTTTAAAAGATGATAAGCTGAGCGGTTTGCCTTCGGGAGTGTTAAGGCTGAAATCAGGAGCAGACTGTCCGGGTTCTACTTTTGCCAGTATACCAATCCGTTCTTTCATTTTCACCATGTATTTTGATGCGGTAAGCGATGTATCTATTGCGGCATAAAAATCCTGTAGGTCTTTCAATGTAAGCATATAGGCATTTTGTATTACCAAGAAAGGTGCTACTACCGATGTTTTGTTTGTAGTGATAAAATTTTTGGTGAATTCAATTTTTTCCTTGTCAGTAGCTTCTAACATAGAATCCTGTAAATGAATTACTATCAGGTCTTTTTTATCTTTTGCACGAAGAAGAATCTGATAAATGCTGTCGGAACGGTGGTCGAAAGTTCCGGTTTGTTTCTGGTAGTCGGCATACAGATTGTGGGTGATACTGCCGCTTACTCTGGCATTGGCAAGGCTGTCGGCATGTGCTGTAACCGTAATATCGGAGGCTTCTACAAATAGTTGCAACATTTCGGGCTTATCGGCTATGCTCAGGTAAAACATTTCGGGCATAGCAATGCTGTCTTTCAGGGTAAATTTTCCCTGGCTGATTATAGCGGAGTCAACGGTGATAAATGCTCCTGCTTCGCGTTTCTGGAGTAATACTTTTCCATCGGTAATACCGGTAAGTGTTCCGTTAATGGTAAAATCGGTACGTTCTTTCTTTTTGGCAGTACAGCCAATCAAAACAGAAAGTATCATTAAAAGGAGGAAGGATTTTTTCATGATAAATAGGATTAAATTAGTGAATAATAGATTTAAAAACGACGGATATATTTTTATATAACAGGCATACGAAAGTAGAATAAAGATTTGTTTTGTGCAACAGGGAAGAAATTAAACAGCAAAATACCAACGCCGTTAGTGATTAGTTGTTTTTGGATTTTAGAACACAGATAACAGAGGATGGGTTTTTGTAAACAATGCAAGATTCCAGGGTCTGTATGATTTTCCTGTTTTTAAATACAATATTGTAACTATCTACAATTGTACCCGGAACGGATAAGTATTTTACCTGCGGTATAGAAATAAAGACAAATTTTTTATTTGTCAATACTCCATGTATATTTACTCCCCGTTTTTATAAGCCCTGATTAATTAGGGCATAATTATACACAATCATTGAAAATCAATATTTCTATGAAAAAAACTATTTCTTCCGGCTTTATAGCTACATTTATCATTGGCATTTTGTTTTTTATTTTCGGATTTGTAACCTGGCTTAACGGAACGCTGATAGTATATTTAAAAATTGCCTGCCAGCTGAATACCTTCCAAGCTATGCTGGTGGCTTTTGCTTTTTATATTTCTTATTTTGTGATGGCATTGCCCTCATCGTGGGTATTGAAGAAGACAGGTTTTAAAAATGGAATGATGCTGGGGTTAGCCGTGATGGCAGTGGGAGCACTGTTCTTTATTCCAGCGGCGCAAACCCGCACTTACGAACTTTTCCTTACAGGTCTTTTTATTATAGGTACAGGGTTGTCGGTATTGCAAACGGCATCCAATCCTTATGTTACTATTGTTGGTCCGATAGAAAGTGCTGCCCGACGTATCAGCGTAATGGGTATCTGTAACAAGGTCGCAGGGGTACTTGCTCCCATCATACTGGGAAGTATCATACTTGCCGATGCCGATACATTGGTTAAAGAAATTCAACAATTGGATGTTGCACAAAGAGCCGTCAGGCTGGATGCAATAGCTGCCCGCGTTATTTTTCCGTATAGTATCATGGCTGCCGTTTTGATTGGGCTGGCATTGATGATACGCTTTTCGCCGCTTCCCGAAATTGAGTCGGAGCCTGAGGATGTAACGGAAAAAGGAGTTCCTGAAACAAAAAACACTATTTTTCAGTTTCCTAACCTTGTTTTGGGCGTACTGGCTATCTTCCTGTATGTGGGTGTGGAAGTAATTGCCGGCGATACCATCGGCATGTACGGGCAGTCGCAGGGAATTCCACTTTCGATAGCCAAAAATTTTACGGCATATACATTAACTGCGATGGTAATCGGTTACATCATCGGTATTATTGCCATTCCTAAGCTGATTTCGCAGTCCAAAGCGTTAACCGTTTCGGCGGTAGTGGGAATTCTTTTTAGTATAATTGCCATTGTTACTACCGGATATATTTCGGTATTATTTATTGCCATATTAGGATTAGCCAATGCGCTGATGTGGCCTGCCATCTGGCCTCTTGCCATCCATGGGCTGGGGAAATTTACCAAAACCGGTTCGGCAATGCTTATCATGGCAATAGCCGGGGGTGCTTTATTGCCTTTGCTGTACGGCAGGCTTGCCGATCTTACCTTTATCGGACACAGGCAGGCTTATTGGATTATGGTTCCCTGCTATTTGTATATTTTACATTACGGCACCCGTGGATGCAAAATAAAAAGTTGGAAATAATAATCTTATGCGGAGGCGTAGTCTTTTTTATGGATTTAATGAGAGAATCTCGTGTTAAGATTTTTTTGCTTTTAGAAAAAGATATTCGGTAAGAAATATTAAAACCAGAGAAAAAGCAGTGCTGAAAATAACTCTTGATAAAGTAACAAGGAAATCACGGAAGCTAAATACTTCGAGGTAAAACAGCAAAAAATGATGCACCAGTACCAGCACTAATGCATAGGAAAAAAACCATTGAAAGCCGAAATCTTGAATCCCTGGTTGTAAACCTGTATCGTATTGGCTGCGTACGGCAATACGCTTTAGCAAACCCGGACGGACAAATGCCATCAGCACAGTAGCAGCCGTATGCATCCCCATTATTCCTGAAAACATATCTATTGTGAACCCTATCGCAAATGCCAGCAAAAGCAGCAGCCAACCGGGTGTTTCAAAAGGCAACCACAAGATAAACAATACATAAATATAAGGATTCATAAATCCTGCAAATCGAATGTTGTTCAGGATAAAAATTTGAACCACTGCCAATGCGATGAACCGCAATCCGTTGATGAGATAAGTATTATTCATCTTTATCTTTCGAAAGTTCTTCCAACTGTGTTTGTTCCTTTTTTAAAAGACTTTTAACCACCATCACGTAACCTATAGCATTAAAATCGGTAGAAAGCCGTATTTTTATCGTATAAAAATTATCACCAGGATTAACATAATGGCCTGATATTGTTCCTATCATTATACCTTCCGGAAACAGATTGGAAAATCCGCTTGTAACAATAGTATCTCCTTTTTTCAGAATAACATGAGTAGGCACTTCTTTAAGGTACGCGAAAACAGGCGAATTGTTTTCCCAGGCAAGGGTTCCCAACTGGTTATTCTTTTTTATTTTAGCACTGATGTGCGATTTGCCGTGCAACAACGACATTACGGAACAAAAATTTGCAGAAACTTCATTTACAATTCCCACAACACCATCTGCAGCTATCACAGCCATATCTTTTTTAATCCCATCCTTTCTGCCTTTGTTCAGCATCAGGTAATTATTTCTTTTACTGGTGGTATTGGCAATAACTTTTGCCGATATGTACCGGTATTGCTGTTTGTAGAGAGTATCGTCTATAAAGAACATATTGGTATCGGCAGTAAGAAAAGAGGAAGATACATGTGCTCTGAGCATGGCATTTTCACGAGCTAATTTATCATTGATTTTTCGCAGGTTAAAATAGTCGGAGATACTGTTAACGGTAGAAAAAATTGAGCCGGTAAATTGGTTGGTCGAACTGGTAAAAACGGTTCGCTGGTAATATGTTTGGGAGATAAGCATGGTGAAAGCCAATGCCTCGAGCAGCAGGAAAAGAAGAAAGAATTTATATTTCCAAAGAAAAGCTAACAGCTTCAGCATAATAATTTAGTTTTGGAATTTTCGTGATGCCGGCTGCTTTTTTACCAGTATTATTTAATTAAAAATGTAAATTTATTAAAGTTTTTCAACGCAATACCAGTACCTCTGGCTACAGCACGCAAAGGGTCTTCTGCCACATGCACCGGAAGTTTCGTTTTCAGATGCAGACGTTTATCAAGTCCGCGCAACATTGACCCTCCTCCGGCAAGATAAATACCCGTACGGTAAATGTCAGCCGAAAGTTCGGGGGGAGTCATTTCAAGGGCATTAAGCACGGCGGCTTCAATTTTTGAAATGGACTTGTCGAGACAATGCGCAATTTCTGCGTAGTTTACATAGATTTCTTTGGGAATACCTGTCAGCATATCACGTCCGTGTACAGGATATTCGGGAGGAGGGTTGTCTATCTCCGTCATAGCGGCACCTACTTCTATTTTAATTTGTTCGGAAGTACGTTCACCAATATTGATATTGTGCTGTTTGCGCATATATTCTTCAATATCAGCATTAAAATCGTCGCCTGCAATGCGTATGGATTTATTATTTACAATACCTCCCAGAGCAATAACGGCTATTTCGCTGGTGCCACCGCCTATGTCAATAATCATGTTTCCGGTGGGTTCCAGAACATCTATCCCGATGCCGATGGCAGCAGCCATAGGCTCATGAATAAGCCGTACTTCTTTGGCTCCGGCTTGTTCGGCAGAATCTTTCACAGCACGTTCTTCCACCTCAGTAATACCCGAAGGGATGCAAATTACCATTTTAAGTGCCGGCGGAAAGAGTGATTTTCCAGTACCTATCATTTTAATAAACTCACGGATCATGTATTCGGCAGATTGGAAATCGGCTATTACCCCATCGCGCAGGGGACGGATAGTTTTAATATTTTCATGGGTTTTACCATGCATCATCATGGCTTTTTTGCCCACGGCAATTACCTTACTTGTATTTCTTTCAATGGCAATGATGGATGGTTCATCCACTACCACTTTGTCGTTGTAAATAATGATGGTATTGGCAGTGCCGAGGTCCATCGCTATTTCCTTTGTAAGGAACGAAAAAAGTCCCATAGCATTTGTTTAAATGGTGAAGTTATCTGTTTATTTTCATTTTAATGTTTAAAATGGCGGAATCCTGTAAAAACCATACTGATTCCATGGTTATTGCAGTAATCTATTGATTCTGCATCGCGAATGGATCCTCCCGGCTGAATAACGGCGGTAATACCTGCATTTTTGGCAATTTCCACCGAATCGGCAAACGGAAAATATGCGTCTGATGCCATTACTGCCCCTTGCAGCGTAAAGCCAAATATTTCTGCTTTGGCAATAGCCTGCTTAACCGCATCCACTCGTGATGTTTGTCCTACGCCAGAAGCCAGTAATTGCCTGTTTTTCACCAATACTATAGCATTACTTTTACTGTGCTTCACTATAATATTGGCAAAAATAAGATCATCATACTGTTCCGGAGCAGGAGCCAATTTTGTAACCGTTACCATTTCGACAGGGCTTTCCACTTTCGTATCTTTGTCCTGCACAATCATTCCATTCAGTGCCGACCGGAACATCCTGTCGGACAGGCTGAATTTACAAGTTTGCAAAATTATTCTATTTTTCCGGGATTGAAGTGTTTCAAGTGCATTTTTTTGATACCCCGGAGCTATAATTACTTCAAAAAATAACTTGCTTATTTCCAAAGCAGTTTCGTTATCTATAGGCTTGTTGGTAACTAAGATACCTCCAAAAGCAGAAACAGGATCGCAGGCAAGAGCATCCTTCCAGGCATCAACCAGTAATTGACGACTCGCTATTCCGCAGGCATTGGTATGCTTGATGATGGCAAAAGTAGGTTCTTCAAAATCATGAATGAGATGAAGGGCAGCGTCAACATCCATAAGGTTGTTGTACGATAATTCTTTGCCATGGAGCTGTTCAAAAACCTCACCCATATTTCCATAGAACGTGCCTTTCTGGTGCGGATTTTCGCCATAACGAAGATGTACGGGCTGTGTCAAATACCGATTAAAGGGTATTTCGTCATTTTCGGGTTCAAAGTACCGGTGGATCATGGTATCGTATTCCGAAGAAACGCGGAAGGCTCGGGCAGCAAAAGTTTTGCGGTCGTTGATGTTTGTAGCTCCTTGTTTCGTATCCAAAAGATGCAGAAGTTCTGGATAATAAATCGGTGAAGGAACAATAACAACATCTTCATAATTTTTTGCAGCAGCCCTGATGAGCGAAATTCCACCTATATCAATTTTCTCGATAATTTCGGCTTCGTCCTGTGTTTTTTGTAACATTTCGGCAAAGGGGTACAAATCAACTATCACCAGGTCAATATAGGGTATGGCATATTGATGTATTTCCTGAAGGTCGGTGGCTACGTTGCGGCGAGCTAATATTCCTCCGAAAACTGCAGGATGAAGTGTTTTTACCCGTCCACCAAGTATAGACGGATATTCTGTTAACGATTCAACTTTTTCGGCAGGTATGTCCAATGAGGTAATAAAGTCATAAGTACCTCCGGTTGAAATAATTTGTACACCTAAAGATTGCAATTTTTTAACCACCGGTTCGAGACCATCCTTGTAAAAAACAGATATCAGCGCCCTTTCAATTTTTCTCAAATCGTTCATTTAAACCTTTTCTCAAGAAAGTGCACAAAGGTATGTAAAAAAGGATATTCCCGTCAATGGTTTGCAGGTAATTAATGTATTCTTTTAAAATTCACAGCAAGTTGGAAAAATTATTTTACCTTTACCGTTCGATACCCATCACTATGACAAGGCGTTTTTTCCTTTTTCTCAGAATGTTTCGCGAAAGCTATCTTTTTGCCTTGCAATCTATTTTAGTCAATAAGGTGAGAACGATTTTGTCGTTACTGGGCATTACAATTGGTATTTTTTCCATCATCTCTGTCTTTACAGTTTTCGATTCTATTGAGATAACCATCCATAAAAGCATAGAATCTTTGGGAAGCAATATATTGTTTGTTCAAAAATGGCCATGGGCTTTCGGAGATGCCAATTATGCCTGGTGGAAATACATGAAACGCCCCGAAGCCAGCCTGGAAGATTTGGAAGCTATACAAAAATACAGCCAGGCATCACAGGCAAGTGCTTACATGGTGGGTGTAAACAGGACGGTAAAATTTCAGAATAACTCCATTGAAGATGCCCCAGTAACAGCTGTTTCGCACGATTATCAGATTGCAATGCCTATCAACCTTTCCGACGGCAGGTATTTTACTTACAACGAATCTGTAACCGGCAAACCGGTTGCCATCATCGGTAGCGATGTTGCAGCAAACCTGTTAAATAATCAGCCGGCATTAGGTAAAAAAATAACTGTTTTTGGGCAAAAGGTGGAAGTAGTCGGTATCTTTGAAAAAGAAGGTGACAATATGTTCGACAATTCGAACGACAACCAGGTAATGATACCGGTACAATGGATACGCAATTTTGTTGATCTCAGGGGAGACAATATCGAAAGCACCATAATCGTCCGTGCCAAGCCCCTGGTGTCGAACGAAGAACTTACCGATGAGCTTACCGGAATCATGCGACAGGTAAGGAAATTGAAACCGGGAACGGAAGATGATTTTGCCATCAATGAAACCAGTATCATTACCAAAGGCTTCGAAAGCCTGTTTCGGGTAATTGCGGTGGTAGGCTGGATTATCGGTGGATTTTCGCTTTTGGTAGGCGGATTTGGTATTGCCAATATCATGTTCGTTTCGGTAAAGGAGCGAACGGGTATCATCGGTATCCAGAAGTCATTAGGAGCAAAACGTTATTTTATTCTTCTCGAGTTTTTGTTTGAAGCCGTTTTTTTATCAGTTTTTGGAGGGCTGATAGGGTTAACCATTATTTACATCGGCACATTGGTTATTTCCGCTCTTTTTGACATGGAACTTATTCTTACGCAGAGTAATATTCTAATCGGGGTCGGAGTATCGGCAGGAATCGGGCTTATTTCAGGGCTGTTCCCCGCATTTTCCGCCTCTCGTCTCGACCCGGTAGAAGCCATGCGTTCTACTTTCTGATGGATTATTTTTCGTCAGGTGTTTCTACATGTATGGTAACTTCCACATTAGAAATGTGTTGTTTTATTTCATCTTCGATAGCATCGCACAATGCATGTGCTTGTCCTATGGTGGTGCTTTCTGCCATTTCAATATGAAAATCCACAAACTTATAGTGCCCTGCGCGGCGGGTACGCAAATGGTGAAAATTAGGGGAAAATTTTGTTATAGATTGGTTAATGGTTTTCATTTCATTGTCAGTTAAAGCGGTATCTAAAAGAGGTGAATAAGAACGTTTTAACAAAACATACGATTCTTTCATAATAAACAAGGCAACCAGAATAGCTACTATCGGATCGAGCCAATGCAAACCGGTAACCACAATCAGCAGTAATCCCACTCCTACCCCTGCCGATGTGATAACGTCAGCTTTCAGGTGAAGTGCATCGGCTTCAAGTGCAATGGATTCTGTTTCATGGGCTACTTTGTAAAGCCTTCGCGAAACAAAGAAATTTACAATTGCTGAAATAAACATTACAACGAATCCGTATCCGAGATTATCCACCGTATCATGGATAAGCATTTTTTGCACGGCTTCATAGATAATCCAGATAGATGCAGCAAAAATCAGCAATGCTTCTATCACACCTGAAATATTTTCGAATTTCCCATGTCCGTAAGGATGTTTTGGATCGGCAGGCTGATCGGAAATTCTGACGGAAAAAAAAGCGATTATTGCCGCAATCAAATCCATGCCTGAATGGATGGCTTCCGATAATATACTCACCGAACCACTGATAGTCCCCACTATCAGTTTTATTATAATCAAAAAGGTATTGGAAGCTACCGATAATATAGCAACATTTTTCTTTTTACTCATACAAAGTCAATTGCTACAAAAATACACATAAGCTTTTTGTTTTTTTTAGAAAAATAAAAAGTTTATTACCATTTATATACTTGATTTTTAATATATTTGATTTTTTTAACCATGACGGTTTCGTAAAATCGTACAGGTAGAGAAAACATTTTATCCAAAACAATTTTTCATTTTGTTTTTTCAGGCTATTTTTACCTAATTTTACAGAAATAAAAATACAAGAATAGGTATGGAACGGCGCTGGGTGCTTAAACAACGTGGTAATGAGACGCATATTAGGCATTTGGCTGAAGCTATCAACATAAATAAACATCTGTCGAACCTGCTGGTACAACGAGGCATTACTACCTTTGAGCAGGCAAAAACTTTTTTCAGACCTGAGCTTTCGCAACTACATGATCCTTTTTTAATGAAGGATATGGATAAAGCTATCCAACGCATTGAACAATCAATAGCATCGAAGGAAAAAATACTCGTATATGGAGATTATGACGTAGATGGCACTTCGGCGGTTGCCCTTGTTTATACTTTTTTGCAATCGCTGTACGATCAGCTTGATTTTTACATCCCTGATCGTTATGCAGAAGGATATGGAATTTCATACCAGGGTATTGACTATGCTTCGGATAATGGAATTTCACTCATTATTGCCCTTGATTGTGGGATAAAAGCAGTGGAAAAAATTAAATATGCCAATGAAAAAGGAATAGATTTCATCATTTGTGATCATCATCGTCCCGGGGAAACCCTTCCTGCTGCCGTAGCCGTGCTCGATCCTAAGCGTGCCGATTGTCACTACCCGTTTAATGAACTATCCGGTTGTGGAGTTGGATTCAAACTTATACAGGCTATTGCCCAAAAAAGAAACATCCCATTCAGTAAACTTGAATGCTTTCTTGACCTGGTAGTGGTAAGTATAGCGTCTGATATTGTTTCCATCACTGGCGAAAACCGCATTCTTGCCCATTTCGGCTTAAAACTTATCAATACCCAACCCCGTCCCGGGATAGAAGCAATATTGAAATATAGCGGAATAAACCGTAAAGCGGATGGCATGCTTCCTGCCAATATTTTCAGTCGTGAACTTACCATTTCCGATCTTGTATTTTTAGTGGGTCCCCGCATCAATGCTGCCGGAAGGATAGAAAGTGGTAAAAATTCTGTCCGGCTGCTTATCTGCAAAACCATGCAGGATGCCGAAACGTATGCAACACAAATAAATGATTGCAACAACGAACGTAAAAATCTTGATACACAAACCACACAGGACGCACTGGAAATGATTAGCCTGAATCCGGATTTGATCAAAGCAAAAGCAACCGTTCTGTATAATCCCGACTGGCACAAAGGCATAATTGGCATTGTTGCCTCGCGGCTTACCGATTCGTATTATCGTCCTACCATCATCCTTACCCGTTCCAATCATCTCATCACCGGTTCTGCCCGTTCTGTAAAAGATTTTGATATTTACGACGCCATTGATGCCTGTAGCGACTTACTGGAACATTTCGGAGGGCATAAATATGCCGCAGGACTTTCCCTTAAGCCCGAAAACCTCGAACCTTTCAGAAAACGCTTTGAAGAAATTGTGGATGCCACTATTAAACCCGAAATGTTAATTCCTGAAATAGAAATTGACAGCAAGCTAAATCTCAGCGATATAAATTCAAAATTTATCCAGATTTTGAAGCAATTTGCGCCTTTTGGTCCGGGAAATATGACACCAATTTTTCAAACCGATGGAGTGGTAGATACCGGTTATGCTCGTATTGTAGGGAAAAACCATGTAAAACTATCTGTTATTCACCCTGAAATATCAGGTTATCCCTGTTCGGCGATTGCTTTTCAGCAGGGCGATTTTTTTCCGCAGATTGGTACAGAACAACCTTTCGACATCTGCTACCATATTGAAGAAAATGAATGGAACGGACAAAAGGAGATACAATTAAATATTAAGGATATTCAGTTGTCGGCTAAAAACTCAGCAGAACTCTGACAATAAGAATCAACCCGAAAAGTACCAGCAAAGCTCCCACAAGATGGTTAATTATCACAAGTAGTTTGGGTTTAAGTTTTTGCCTGATTTTATGTGCTATGAGGCACTTTAAAATATCGGTTGCGAAAACCGTTAGTAAAGTTCCTGTAAAAAATTCAAGTATGTGGTTTTGATTGGAACTGTAATTGGCTTTTACCAATCCCATCAATCCTATCCAAAAAATCCAGATAAACGGATTGGTAAAATTCAGGAAAAAACCTTTAAGTAAATAAGTATAAAAACGGGGCTGTTTTGTTTCAATTATAGAATTATTTTCCTCATCAATTACCATTTTGCGTGTAAACGTATAAATACCGAATCCGATGAGAATCAACCCGCCCACTAAGCCAAAAAACAGGTTGTTGGCAGTATTGTCGCCCAATAGTTGCAAGGCTCCCAGATAGCACAGTGAAACTAATAAGGCATCACTTAAAAAAACACCTACAGCAAGAACAATACCTTGTTTAAAGCCTCTTCGGATACTCGTTTGCAACAAAGAGAAAAGAGCAGGTCCCAACAGGACAGAAAGGGTAAGTCCAATTACAATTCCTTCAAATAAGGGATATTGTGTCATTTATTATTAATAATTGTTTTCTTTAAGGTATTCTTCCCAATTTGATAGCTTTGCATTTTTTATCACCCGGGGAAATTTATTCGAAGCACCTTCTTTCCCCTGCTTTCGCATCCAGTTATAAAAAACTTCTACGGGCAATACTTTTACAATCACGTTTTTAATAGCCGCTATACGTTCTACACGGTAATCGTCGTTCAGTATTTTCAGGCATTCATCAATTTTTTGGCGAGCCAGTTCTGCGTCCACGGCATCATTGGTTCCCAGGTACCATTTGTGGGCAAACATATTTTCATATTTAATGCCTGCAACCGTAAATTCCGGAATGTATACATTAAATTCTTCTTCAAGCATTTCGATTGCCCGGTTCATATTTTCCTGGGAAAGATGCTCTCCGCAAAGGCTCAAAAAATGTTTAGTACGTCCGGTAATAATTATTTCGTTGTCAGCTTTTGATGTGAATTTTACAACATCACCAATAAGATAGCGCCAGGCTCCTGCACAGGAAGAAAGCAGAATGGCATATTCCTTGTTTTCTTCTACTTGGTTAATAGTAAGAGTTTGTATATTATCCTTCAGGTTCCCGTCGGAATGAAAGTTTTCATCAACAAAAGGAATAAATTCAAAAAACAGGTTGTTATCAAGTACAAGTTGCATAGAATTGGTATTCGGGCGGCTTTGATAGGCAATAAATCCTTCCGATGCCAAGTAGGTTTCAATATAAGTCAACGGTCGGGCAAGCAGTTTTTCAAACCCTTTTTGATAAGGGGTGAAAGAAACCCCCCCATGCACGTAGATGGAAAGATTAGGCCAAATATCGTGTATGGTTTTTAGGTCATAGTATTTAATAATTTTTTCGAGCAGAATTTGGTGCCATGCCGGAACGCCTACTATGACCCCTATATCCCATTCGGGAGCTTTACGAACAATTTCATCCAGTTTTGTACTCCAGTCTCTTTCTTTCGAAATCCGTTTACCGGGTTTGTAAAAATGCTGAAACCAAAAAGGCAGATTGCCGGTAGTGATGCCTGAAAGGTCGCCTTCATAATATGTTCCATTGTACATTAAGTGAGTACTCCCTCCCAGCATAAGAATTCCTTTTTCAAAAAACTCACGGGGAAAATCGTATTGTGCAAGTGAAAATAATTGCCGTATACTGGTACGCTTGATAGCCCGTAACATATCGTTGGTAACCGGGATATATTTGCTTGATGCTTCCGATGTTCCTGAACTCAATGCAAAATATTTTACCTGTGTAGGCCAGCAAACATAGGCTTCGCCATGTAGCGCACGGTACCACCAGTTTCTGAAAATGGAATTATAATCATACACCGGTACTTTTTGCTGGAAAGCAGTAATTATATCTTCTTCCTTAAGGATATTTTGGAAATCAAAATGTTCGCCAAATGAGGTAAACTGGGCTTTTTGCAAAAGCCTGCGTAAAACCTTGCGCTGTGCAGCAATCCCTCCAGACCTTCTGATTACCTTGATCGGAATTTTACTTCTGAACTCTATAGCGCTTTTTATAATAGATCCTAATATGGGCATCCGAATGATCTTGGTTAATGTAATAAAGGCGTAAAATTAAAAATATTTTTTTTTATCAAACAAAGCATATAAGTATTTAATCCGTTAAAACAAAATCTTATATCAAATATACCTGATATTCAGACGTTTAATTTTATAAAAAATTTTTAAAGCTAAGTGGGGTTGTTCCGATATCTTAACAGGAAAATAAATCGGAAGTAATATGATCAGCAAAAAGTTTTCCTTCGTCTGTTAGAATAACCCGATTACCGATAACTGAAAGCCATTTTTTTTTGGAAAGCTTCAAGGCGGAATTGTAAAAATCCGAAGTTATTTTTTCCCCAAACTTTTTTTCCATCAAAGCTGTATCACACCCCCACATTGTTCGTAAAGATGTCATAATATATTCGTTGTATTGATCGGCGGGGGTAAGAATTTCTTTGGAAAAAGGAAGGGTATCGTTTTGCAGAGCTGCTATATACGTTGAGATTGAAGAAATATTCCATTGCCGACTTTCGCCATCAAACGAATGGGCTGAGGGTCCTACCCCGAGATATTTTTCACCAGTCCAGTAAGCGGTATTATGTTTTGCGTACATGCCTTCAACGCAAAAATTGGAAATTTCATAATGTTGGTAGCCGTTTTCCCTCATCCGGTGCATCAGCATACGAAATTGTTGCGAAGTCTGTTCTTCGTTCAGGGGGGCTCTTTTCCGGGTAGCAATAAAATATTGTAAAGATGTGCGAGGCTCAACTGTAAGGGCATAAGCCGAAATGTGTGGGATATGTAATGCAAAAGCTTTGTTCAGGTTATTATCAAAATCTGATGAGGTAAGTGTAGGAATTCCATAAATAAAATCAATATTCAGATTGTTGAATCCTGCATCCAGCGCAATCAAAATTGCATCGTAAGCCTGTTTGCTGGTATGGTGGCGACCGAGATAGACGAGATCCACATCGTTAAACGACTGAATCCCTATGCTCAACCTATTGATACCTACATTGCGAAGGGCAATTGCTTTGCCCGGAGTGATGTCTTCGGGATTGGCTTCCAAAGTAATTTCAGGATTAGAAGAAAACTGAAAATGAGAATGGATTTGTTCCAGTATTTTCCCGATAGCAGAAATTTCGAGCAAAGAAGGAGTTCCACCTCCAAAATAAACAGTATTTATTTTTTCCTGCTTCAGATACGATTGCCGGAAGGAAATTTCTTTCAGTACAGACTGAATATAATCGTTTACTTTTCTTTGGCTTGCTGAAGAAAAGAAATTACAATAATGGCATTTATGCCTGCAAAACGGAATATGAATGTAAATGCCTGCCATTATTTAAGAATACGGCGGGGTAGGTTTTTCCGCAAAATGATTCTGAAAGTGGTTCCCTGATTCACAATGGAAGACTTAACAAAGATTTTTCCGGAATGGTATTCCGAAATGATACGTTTGGAAAGGGAAAGTCCCAGCCCCCAACCTCTTTGTTTACTGGTGTATCCTGGTTTGAAAATACCTTTAAATTTTGATTTGGTGATGCCTTTTCCGGTATCGCTTATATCTATTATCACTTGTTTTCCTTCATCGAATATACTGATATTGATTTTACCGTTGCCTCCCATTGCGTCCACGGAATTTTTACAAAGATTTTCTATTACCCACTCAAAAAGATGCAGGTTGAGCGGCAGGGTAATTACGGCAGTTTCGGGCAGGTTGATGTAAAATTTTACTTTTTGCGACGTGCGTAATTTGATGTATTCAACGGCATCATAAAGTACTTTAACAATGTTTTCAGGATGCAACAGCGCATTGGAACCTATTTTTGAAAATCTTTCGGCAATCGTATTCAACCGATGAATGTCTTTTTCAAATTCTGTAATGGTATCATTATCCACTCCCTGCATTTTCAGGATTTCCATCCATGCCATCATTGATGATAAGGGAGTTCCTAACTGATGTGCTGTTTCCTTGGCTAAACCCACCCAAACCTGGTTTTGCTCCGAGCGACGTGCTGTACTGAACATAAAATAGGCAATGAGCAAAAATATCCCAATAACACCAAATTGCACATAAGGATAATATTGTAGCTGGGTAAGCAAAAAGGAGTCTTTATAAAAAATATACCTAATCCCAAAATCTTTTAATTCCACACGTATTGGGTCGTTTTGGGCAGCCATTTCACTGATGGTATGACTTATGTAAGTCGTGTCCTTAATTTTCTTTTTATCAAGGTTGCCCCATTCTATCATATGCCGACAGGTGCTGTCGGTAATAATTACGGGCACCGAAGCCGAATTAGTAACCACATCGGTGAAAAATGATTGGTTGAGATCGTCGAGATACGCCCTGAGTTCAGAAAAAACCTTTGAATCTTTGTAATACAGATAATTTTTATTGCCTCCGAAAAACCGGAACGAAAAAGGTGGGTAAGCAGAAAATTCCCGGCGCAATGAATCATTCAGTATCCCAACTTTATTAATATCGAAATCCACATTTTTTGCAGAAAGAATTCTACCGGTTTCATCAGTTTGTATTACCGGTATAGAGGTGTTACCGGCAATGATTTCTGAATAAAAAGTAAGGTCTTCCGCCGGACCGGCTTCTACCAGTTTTTTAATGGCGTCAGCAAGCAATTCCACCCGTTTTCTCTCTTCTTTCTGAATTTTTAAAAAGAAATCATTAGTATAATTTACAAGACTGATTTTGCGGTGTATAGCATCTGCCCAGGTAGTGATTTTACGACGTTCGTCATTGGCAATTTTTTTAACAAGTACATGCGTATACCATAACGAAACACCAACTATTATTATGGCTGTAGCAAACAGCAGAAGTTTCCATCGGCGTTTTCGTATATAGATATTCAATGTCAAGAGGTTTTTAAGAATGTAAAAGTAGAAAATCTTTGTATTAATCAAACGAAGAAATTATTTTCGTATTGTAACAATCACCCATACAGTATTTGCCGTGGCGTTTCTTAAAAGCACCACATTCTGCTACTAAATATTGCCTGTACCCGTGGTAATGTTGCCCGTTCATGCACAACCTTTGTATTGAAAACGAACACAAATGAAATGAGAATTTTTATAAAAATGTTCATAATCAATAAATTATTTTCTGGCACAAAAAATGATAATTAATATAAGAGTGCCTAAAAACGAAAACTCATTTTTATTCGTTGTATTTATATACTAAACAGAAACATGATTAATATCGAAAGTATTCACAAAACCTACATTACAGGAGCCAACCAGTTGCATGTTCTTAAAGGCATTAATCTCTCTGTGGAAAAGGGGGAAATGGTATCCATAATGGGTTCGTCCGGTTCGGGAAAGTCAACCCTGTTAAACATAATAGGCATACTCGATAATTATGATCAAGGCAGCTATCAGTTAAATGGTACTTCCATTAAAAATATCAGTGAAACCAAAGCTGCGATGTACCGTAATAAGTACATTGGATTTGTTTTCCAAAGCTTTAATCTCATTAATTTCAAAACTGCCCTCGAAAATGTGGCTCTTCCTCTTTATTACAAAGGTGTTCTCCGAAAAAAACGTAACCGGATTGCCATGGAATATCTTGAAAAAATGAACCTGAAGGAATGGGCAGAACATACACCCAACGAACTGTCGGGAGGACAAAAACAACGTATTGCCATTGCCCGCGCCATGATTTCAAATCCCAAGGTAATACTTGCCGACGAACCCACCGGAGCCCTTGATACTGCCACATCATATGAAGTAATGGATTTATTGAAAGAAATAAATAAAGAAGGCATTACCATACTGATTGTTACACACGAAAACGACATCGCTCACATGACCGACCGTATAGTCCATATTAAAGACGGAATCATTGAAAATGGACACGAAACCCTTTAAATTTAACTCATAAATCAAACGATATATGTTTGACATTGATAAATGGCAGGAAATTTTCAGCACAATTCAAAAGAATAAGCTGCGTACTTTTCTTACAGGATTTAGTGTTGCCTGGGGCATTTTCATGCTGATTATTTTATTGGGTTCGGGCAACGGGCTTGAAAATGCTGTTAAGTACCAGTTTAATTCGTCGGCAACAAATACCATCTGGATGTGGAGTAACCAAACCTCTATGCCCTATAAAGGACTCAAATCGGGGCGACCTATCAACCTGGAAAACGAAGATTACGATTTAATTAAAAATACCGAAAAAGGCGTTGATCAGATTTCCTCCAGAAACTTTATCTGGCAGAATTCCACAGTTACCTACAAAAAGGAATTTGGAAGTTTTGATATTTTCACCGTTTATCCGGATTATGGGAAAATAGAACAGGTACAAATTTTGGAAGGTAGATACATTAATAGTATTGATATTGAAAAATACAGAAAAGTAACCTGTATCAGCAAGGTAGTAAAAGAAACCTTATTTAAAGGCGAACCCTGCATAAACAAGTATGTAAAAGTTGCTGGAATCCCTTTTCTGGTAGTGGGTGTATATACCGATCAGGAAAATGGAGGTAATGATAATAATTTAAGACAAATTTATGTTCCCATTACTACCGCCCAAAGGGTATTTAATGGGGGAAATCGGGTGCAAACCATTGCTTTTACTGTCGGAAAAGCCACGGTTGAACAAAGCAAAAACATCGAAAATAATGTAAAAAAGAGAATGGCTGCACGTCATAAATTTGATCCTCAGGATCAACGTGCTGTACAGCTATGGAATGCCGTGGAAGAATATAAAAAAGTAATGGATCTTTTTGCCGGAATCCGGCTTTTTATCTGGATTGTAGGCATTGGCACTATCATCGCCGGAATTGTGGGTGTGAGTAATATTATGCTTATAGTAGTAAAAGAAAGAACCAAAGAAATCGGAGTTCGTAAAGCGTTGGGTGCTACTCCGTGGTCAATTATCAGTTTGATTTTACAAGAGTCGGTGCTGATTACAGGTTTTGCCGGATATATCGGTCTGGTGCTTGGAATAGGAGTTTTGGAATTAATAACCAAATATATGCCTCCTTCCGATTTTTTCCGTAATCCTGAAGCCGATTTTGCTTTGGCAGTGAGTGCAACTGTAGTATTGATTGTCGCCGGAGCTTTTGCCGGTTTTGTTCCCGCAAGACGTGCTTCCGCCATTAAACCGGTAGAAGCGCTCAGAGACGAATAATTTTAGCAAAAATAAAAACGCAAAAAGAACTAAATTACCATAAAAATGTTTGACCGGGATAGCTGGCACGAAATATTGGAAGCACTGAAAAAGAATAAAATCCGTACTGCCTTAACCGCATTTGGAGTATTTTGGGGCATCTTTATGCTTATTATCATGCTTGGGTCGGGTAGGGGGCTTCAGAATGGCATCACCCAAGGGTTTGGAGATTTTGCCACCAACAGTTTTTTTATGTGGACACAAAAAACCACTATGCCTTATAAAGGATTTCCCCGTAACCGTTGGTTTAACTTCAAAAACGATGATATTAAAGCTTTACGCGATAATATTCCTGAAATAGAAATTTTAGCGCCCCGTTTGCAGGGAGGTGGCTTCCGTGGTGGTGATAATGTTGTCCGCGGGCTGAAATCGGGTGCATTTGCCATTAACGGCGACTATCCCGAATGGAACCTTATTGACCCTGTAAGCGTTACCCAAGGTCGTTTTATTAACGAAATGGATGTGCTTGAAAAAAGAAAAGTGGCGGTTATAGGCTCAAAAGTATATGATGCGCTTTTCAAACCCGGCGAAAACCCTCTGGGGCAATACATCCGCATTCAGGGCGTGTATTTCAATATCATAGGCGTTTTTAAACCCAAAAACTCCAACGTGAATTTCGGAGGTGATAAAGATCAGACCATCTTTATGCCATTTACCACCTTGCAAAAAACCTATAATTATGGTGATGTGGTAGGCTGGTTTGCCATCACTTCCAAAGAAAATGTTCCTGTTTCGGAAATTGAGGAAAAAGTAGTGAAACTGATGAAACAGCGACACAGTGTTCATCCCGACGACGACCAGGCAATAGGACATTTCAACCTTGAAGTACAATATAAAAAGATGAAGGGACTCTTTGCCGGTATCAACGGGTTAATTTGGCTCGTGGGAATCGGAACCCTCATTGCCGGAGTTATAGGCATCAGCAATATTATGCTCGTAATAGTGAAAGAACGCACCAAAGAAATGGGAATCCGTAGGGCTTTGGGTGCTTCCCCTTCGATAATAATACGGCAGATTATAGCCGAATCGGTTTTTCTTACTACCATGGCGGGCTACATGGGGCTGGTAATAGGCGTTGGACTCTTAGAACTTATTAACTTCCTGCTTTCCAAATCGGGAGGAGCAAAAGACACCATGTTTAAAAACCCGGAAGTAGATTTCAACGTTGCCATCATGGCATTATTAATTTTGATTATATCTGGTGTATTGGCAGGTATTATCCCTGCCAAACGTGCAGTAAAAATAAAACCTATCGAAGCCCTCAGGGATGAATGACAGAACTTTAGATTTTATAAATAACAAAAAAAACATACAATAACAACAACAACATGAAGAAGATAATTAAAATCACCATCGGAATTATTATTTTAGGTGTTTTTGCATGGACACTTTATTACCTGTATAACAAGTCTAAACCAAAACCTGTAATCTTTGAAACCCAAACGCCAATCGTTACCAATATCATTAAAAAAACAATGGCAACAGGTTCCATTGTTCCCCGTAAAGAAATTGAAATCAAACCTCAGGTTTCGGGAATTATCGAGGAGCTGTATGTTGAACCCAGTCAGGAAGTAAAAAAAGGCGACCTGATAGCGAAAGTTAAGATTATTCCGAATATGATCAATCTTAACGAAGCCGAATCAAGACTGAATCGGGCAAATATTTCCTATAACGACGCCAAACAGGATTACGACCGTCAAAAAGCCCTTTACGATAAAAAAGTAATAGCCGAAGCTGAATTTCAAAAATATAGAGTAACCCTCGAATCAGCCCGCGAAGCCATGGATGCCGCCCAGGACAACCTGCAACTTATCCGCGAAGGCATCACTAAAAAATCGGGGAACATCACCAATACACTTATCCGTTCTACAATTGCCGGAATGGTGCTGACAGTACCTGTTGAAGTAGGGAACTCGGTTATAGAAAGCAATACTTTTAATGCAGGAACAACCATCGCAACCATTGCCGATATGAACGAGATGATTTTTAAAGGAAAAGTGGACGAATCGGAAGTGGGAAAAATAAAGGAAAATATGGACATTATTCTTTCTATCGGTGCTCTTGATACCGAAAAATTCGATGCAAAGCTCGAACGCATTGCCCCTAAAGGAGTGGAAGAAAACGGTGCCATACAATTTGAAATTAAAGCCGCTGTGCATCTGAAAAAAGGACAATTTATCCGTGCAGGATATAGTGGCAATGCCGATATTGTACTCGCACGGAAAGACAGCGTTCTGGCAATTCCCGAAAGCCTTCTTCAGTTTAAGGGCGATACCGCTTTTGTGGAAATAGAAACCAAACCCCAGGTTTTTGAAAAACGTCAGATTAAAACAGGTTTGTCCGATGGTATTAACATCGAAATCCTCTCCGGATTGAAAAAAGGAGAAAAAGTTAAAGTGTTGAACAACATATCTCAGGATATGCAAAAGAAATAACTTGCAGCTTCGCTAAAAGTGCAAAATAACAAACATAAGGGTCAATGATATATATTGTTGTCCCTTATTTTTTTACCTTTCAATGGAGCTTGTGCATACCTAAACGGCGACTAAAATAAAAAAATCCCGACAAAATCGGGATTTATCAGAGGTCTCGAGCGGATTCGAACCGCTGTCAACGGTTTTGCAGACCGGCGCCTAACCCCTCGGCCACGAGACCAAATGTGTGCGCAAAAGTAATTAATATTTGCTAACTAACAAGACTCTTCATCCGGCTTTTTGCTTCCATACAAAGAAAGACAGGACGGGCATAGGCAGTTTTTATAAGTTTCCTGCAATTTTTTAAGGTTTTCTATGCTTATTTCGTAGGTTAAGCACCAACATTTTTCGTTATGTAAACATTCAAAGTTCACCCCGCAACGGGCACAGGATTTCTTTTCCGGTTTTTTCTCCATTATTCAGTATCTGTTAGGGTTAAGCTTACTTTTTCCAGTTTTCCGCCAAGGGGAGGATTCATTTTTGAAACTTTTACTTTTAAACCGTAAGCTTCCGGATAGGTTTGATGAATAGAAGTTAAAATCCGTTGTGCCACATGTTCCAGCAAGTGGGATTCTTTTTCCATTTCTTGTTTTACCAAAAGGTAAAGAGCTTGGTAGTTGATGGTTTTGGTTAAATCATCGCTCTGTTCTGCCTGGCGGGTATCGGTGAATAGTTCCAAATCAACCAAAAAGCGAGTTCCGATAATTCTCTCTTCCGCAAAACAGCCGTGATAAGCAAAAAATTCCATCCCTTCCAATTGAATTTTTCCCATAGAAAGTCCGATTAAAATCTTTCGCGAAAGTACGTAAAATCACGAAAATATCATTGATCCGGCTATAAATTGGATAAATAATTTTACTTTTGTAAAGTGTTTTATTGATAAATCATCTATGGAAGAAAAAAGTAATTTACAGCCAACTGAACCCAAATCCGGTCTCAATTTTATTCACCAGATCATAGAAGAAGATATCCGGAATAATAAAAACGGCGCCAAAGTGCACACCCGTTTTCCGCCGGAACCCAACGGTTACCTGCACATAGGTCATGCCAAATCCATTTGCCTGAATTTTGGTACTGCCCAAAAATATGGTGGGCTCTGCAATCTCCGTTTCGACGATACTAACCCGGTAAAAGAAGATGTTGAATATGTTGATTCAATAATGGAAGACGTCCGTTGGTTGGGTTTCGACTGGGGCGACCGCCTGTACTATGCTTCCGACTATTTCGATACCCTGTACGAATATGCAGTTAAACTGATAAAAAAAGGTAAAGCATTCGTGTGCGATCTGAGCGGAGAAGAAATGGGCGAATACCGTGGCACGGTTACCATTCCCGGAAAAGAAAGTCCTTATCGCAACCGTTCGGTAGCAGAAAACCTCGACTTGTTTCAGCGGATGAAAGCCGGAGAGTTTGCTGACGGCAGCAGGGTGCTGCGTGCCAAAATAGATATGGCTTCGCCCAATATGCTGCTCCGCGACCCTGTTCTCTACCGCATCCTGCGTACCGACCACCATCGTACTGGCGATAAATGGTGTATTTATCCCATGTATGATTTTGCCCACGGGCAATGCGATTCTATCGAAAAAATCACCCATTCCATCTGTACGCTTGAGTTTGAAGTGCACCGTCCGTTGTACGACTGGTTTATTCGTGAGCTGGAAATTTTTGCACCACAACAGATTGAATTTGCCCGGTTGAACCTTAATTATACCGTGATGAGCAAACGGAAGTTGCTCCAACTTGTACAGGAAAAATATGTAGAAGGTTGGGACGATCCGCGTATGCCAACCATCTGCGGGCTGCGCCGCAGAGGATACACACCCGAATCTATAAAAAATTTTGCTGAAATGGTAGGTGTGGCAAAGCGAGACAACATGATTGATGTTTCGCTGCTCGAATTTTGTGTTCGTGAGGATCTTAATAAAAAATCAAAAAGAGCTTTGGCTGTACTTAATCCTGTTAAATTAATCATAGATAACTATCCGGATGAACGGTCAGAAGAATTGGATGCCGTAAACAACCCGGAAAACCCGGATGCCGGTGTACGCAAAATTCCTTTCTCGAAAGAACTGTACATAGAAAAAGAAGACTTTATGGAAGACCCTCCGGTAAAGTATTTCAGGCTTTCGCCCGGAAGAGAAGTACGATTGAAATACGCTTACATCATTAAATGCGAATATGTGGATAAAAACCCGGTAACAGGGGAAATAACAGCCATACACTGTACCTACGACCCGGAAACCCGCAGCGGAATGTTGCAAAGCAACCGTAAGGTGAAAGGAACCATCCATTGGGTGTCGGCAAAACACGCCATTGAAGCCGAAGTAAGGCTCTACGACCGACTTTTCAGCACGGAAAATCCCGAAGTAGCCGAAGAAGGAAAAGATTTTAAATCGAACCTGAACCCCGGTTCGTTAATCAGTATAATGGGGAAGATGGAACCCTCGCTTGCCACAGCTCTTCCGGACGAAAAGTATCAGTTTGAACGCATAGGTTATTTCTGTGTGGACAAGGATTCTTCTGCAGAGAGATTACTGTTTAACCGTACTGTTTCACTGAAAGATTCCTGGACAAGGCAGGGAAAAGGCTGAAATTTTTAAAAAAGCTTGTGCAATTGGTATAAAAACTTTTTTACTTTTGCAGCGCAATTGTCCGATGGTGTAACTGGCAACACGTCTGACTCTGGATCAGAAGAGTCCAGGTTCGAGCCCTGGTCGGACAACAAAACCATCCCGAAATCCCGGAATGGTTTTTTGTTTTATCCATAATCGTTCGGTTACCCTAAATAAGCATTCCTGCTGACACGATGACCGTTCGGCAACCCTAAATGACCATTTCCACTGACACAATGGCGGTTCGGAGCGGCTAAATAAGCATTCGGCGTATCTAAACGACCGTTCGGTGTGTCTAAATGAGCATTCGGCATAGCTGAATGAGCATTCTGAGAGACTAAATGAGCATTCGGTGTGGCTAAATGAATGTTAGGTATATCTAAATGAACATTCAGAGAATCGGGATGACCGCTGCCGCTTCATAAACGAGGCATATTGTTATAGATTCCGACCGAAGGGAGAAATCTATGTCAAAGCCAATCAGTTAGCAACACTTTTGTGTATCCAATAAAAAAATTAAACTTTTTCATTGGAAATGTTAATTGTTTTAAAAAAAAGTGCTTATTTTTGTTTTATTAATCCCTAAAACATTAGCCATGAACGATGAACAAACCAATCAACTGGCGATGTACGAAGAGGTGAATGATACCTTGGACGCAAACGCCGACATTGTAAAAACTGTAAAACCGGCTCAGGACGGGCATGTTTTTCTTAAAGGTAGAATTGTTGAAATACAAATTCAGTACGGAATTCAGCAAAAAATCACCACCGGTATCACCGGCAATAAACAACAGGTGCGTACCGAATACGAAAAATCCATTTTTAAAGTAGCCGGCGGACTCTTGGCCCATGCTGCGGCCAACGACGATAAGGAGTTACTTGCCATAGCCGACACTTCCGCAAGCAAGCTCAGCATTATGCGCGAAGAAAAACTGTTGGAATATGGTAAAAGCATTTACGACCGGGCAATGCCTCTGCAGACCCAGTTGGCCGGACTGTTAGTAAGCGCCGGTGATATTGCCTTGCTGAACACCAATCGTGAAGCTTTTAATGTGCTGATGCCTAAAAAACGTACGGCTGTGGGAGCCATTGCCACTGCTACCGACAATCTTACCGGGCTTTTCCGTGAAACCAATGCCTTTTTGAAAACCAAGCTCGACAAGATTATGCTCGTATTCCGCACCACCCATCCCGATTTTTACAAACAATACCAAAGTGCCCGTATCATTGTTGACCGGGGACACGGCGGGGAACATGAGAAGGAAAATCCGGTTTAGAATTACAAATTACGAATTACAAATTACGATTGATCCCGGGTACTTGGGATTATGTTCTGATCGGGTTGATTTTAAAACATAACGACCAAAGATTTGATTGAATTAAGAAATAGCCGCCAGATGGGGGTTATACAGACGTTATGTTTTAGGCTAAGAAAACGACAGTCAAACAATTGACGATTTATTAACAGAAAGAGAACCGAACCAATAAAATTTGTAAATTTGTGGTTTAAAGAAATTTGAATGGAAATATTGACAGATATATACTTAGGTGACAGTAAGGAGAAATTAAAACAACTCTCTGACAATTCAGTTGACTTAATTGTAACATCTCCACCTTATGCAGACCAGCGAAAAAGTACTTATGGTGGAATTCACCCCGATAAATACGTTGAGTGGTTTTTGCCAATTTCCAAGCAGTTACTACGAGTTTTGAAACCAACAGGGACTTTTATATTGAATATAAAGGAAAAAGTAGTTGAAGGAGAACGTAGTACTTATGTGATGGAGTTAATTTTGGCAATGCGAAAACAAGGTTGGTTTTGGACAGAAGAGTTTATTTGGCACAAAAAAAATTCATATCCTGGAAAATGGGCAAATCGTTTTCGTGATTCATGGGAAAGACTTCTTCAATTCAACAAGGACAAGAAATTCAATATGTATCAAGAAGAAGTAATGGTTCCAATGGGTAATTGGGCAAAAAACAGACTTAAAAACCTTTCTGAAACAGACAAGATTAGAGATAACTCAAAAGTTGGTAGTGGATTTGGAAAAAATATATCAAACTGGTTGGATAGAGACAAAGCATATCCAACAAATGTTTTGCATCTTGCCACAGAATGCAACAATAAAAATCATAGTGCAGCCTTCCCCGAGGAACTTCCAGAGTGGTTTATTAAATTGTTCACCAAACAAAACGACACAGTCCTTGATCCATTTATGGGTTCAGGAACAACTTTAATTGTTGCAAAAAGAATGAAACGCAATTCAATTGGAATAGATGTAGTACCAGAATATTATGAAATGGTAAGAAAGCAACTTCAACCAGTAGAACTTTATTTATTAGAACCAAAATTAAAATATGAAAAAACTAAGCCTGAAAGACGTATCGCAGTACGTTGAGAAAAATATAGGCAATTTTCACGAAAAGCGTATCCAAAGCCTTGATAGTTTGAAACTTTCACAAGTTCTTAAAAGAAAAAATCCATATTTATTCAAAGCCAAATATGTTCTGACAGCAGAGAAAATTATTCGTGGAATTGTTGATGCGCATATTTCATCAAGCGAAGAAGGAATTTTTGGAGATTGGCTTGAAGGACTCGCTATTTACATAAATGAGAAAGTTTATGGCGGTAAAAAATCTGGAATACTTGGTATTGACCTTGAGTTTGACAAGGATGGAATTCGCTACATTGTGAATATTAAATCTGGTCCGAATTGGGGAAATAGTTCTCAAATTGCAAAAATGGTTTCAGATTTCAAGACTATAAAAAAAACATTAAGAACAAGTAATTCAAAACTTAATATTGTCGCAGTAAATGGCTGCTGTTATGGACGAGACAACCAACCAGATAAAGGAGATTATTTTAAATATTGTGGTCAAAGTTTTTGGGAGTTCATTTCAGGGAATAAGAATCTTTATACTGAAATCATTGAACCATTGGGGCATAAAGCAAAAGAAAAAAATGACAATTTTGTAAAATCATATTCTCAAATGATTAACAAATTTACTAAAGAATTTGCGAATGAATTTTGTAAAGACAACGGAGAAATAGACTGGGAAAAATTGGTTCGGTTTAATTCATCGACAATTGAAGAAAAGAAGAAAAAATAAAGCCCGAAAGCATAACAAAGCCTAAAATCAAGCAGGCGGATAGTGGTAATTTGTAGGGCATTACAACTAATAAACTCTATCGCAGGTGGAAAGTGATGTGCACCGAAATGCCCGCCAGCTTTTAGCCTCAACCGTTATGGGGCATTGTAAAAAGGCTTCTGCAATAAATAAGCTTTGTTAAATGATTTTTTATCTTTGTTAAATAAATATTGACAATCCATAACCAAAAAAACGGCTATTAAATAGTAACGTTTTGCAGTTGTCCGAAAAAATAGGACAGTTAATTTACAAAAAGAACGATTTGAATATGACGAAAGAAACAGCTATAAAACTTTTTGAACAAAAAGAAATTCGCTCGCTATGGAGCGATGAAGATGAGAAATGGTATTTCTCAATAGTTGACATTATTTCCATTTTAACAGATCAACCTACACACCAAGGAGCAAGAAATTACTGGAAGGTCCTGAAAAGCCGCCTAATCAAGGAAGGTAATGAAACGGTTACAAATTGTAACCGGTTGAAATTACTTGCCGAAGACGGGAAAATGCGCGAAACCGATGTTGCCGATACCGAACAGTTGTTTAGATTAATACAAAGTATTCCATCACAAAAAGCGGAACCTTTTAAAATGTGGTTAGCCCAAGTTGGAAGAGAACGTATTGATGAAATCGAAGACCCAGAAATTGGTATTGACCGTTTAATGGAAACATACTTAATTGCCGCTAAAATAAGGTAATAAGGTCGAGGGTTGTGGCGGCTATTATTTCTACTAACCCATTTTATTCCCCGATAACTGCAAAAATGGGGTAAAAACAAAAATGTTATTTGCGTCCTTTCCACCGGGGCTTCCACACCTGCCCTGCCAAAGCGAAGAAACATATATAAAAGGGGTAAACCAGCGAAAGCGGCAGGTATCCCCATAACAGCCGGCGTTGTCGGGCAAAAGAAGTGTAACCGGCAAGTAAAGGAAAATCAATCAATATTTTTACACCCCAAATTATCAGAGTTAAACGTAAAAAAGAGGTGTTAAAAATGCCCAAACACAAACCAGTAAGCAATATCGTATTAAAAAGAAAAACCACCAGCGCAGTCTGTATTGTCCATACATCGGTATAACCTCTGGTTTTCGAAACCCAACGCAGGCGTTGCCGGACAAACCCGCTAAAGGTAGCAATAGCATTTGTTTTTACGATGGCATCATAGCTTTTAAGAAAACGTATGGCATGTTTGCCATAGCGTGCAGCTATACTAAAAAGTAGGAATGTATCGTCGCCTGAGGCGAACATTTCGCCTCGGGTAAAGCCCCCAACGGCAAGATAGGCTTCTTTGGCGTAAGCGAGATTTGCTCCATTACAAAGAATGGGATGACCGGCACTGACCGCCCCGGCGCCCGATACTACTAAACTGTAAAACTCCAATGCTTGCCATTTGCCAAGCAGGGAGGTGTTTTCACTAAAAATAACGGGCGATACAATCATTTGCGGGTGATATTCTTCGTAGTAAGACGCAATAGTTGCAATCCAGTCAGGTCGGGCAACGCAATCGGCATCAAGGGTAATGATGAATTTGCCGGTACTGTGCCGTATGGCAAAATCTATGGCATTTTTTTTCCCCGAAACATTGTTAGAGCTAAGCAGGCGGAGGTTTATCCCTGAAGAATGTATTTTGTCGGCATACTGATTTATCAATTCAGCAGTTTTGTCTTCGGAATGATCGTCCACTACCAGTACCTCAAAAAGTTCTTTCGGATAATTTTGTACTGTAAGACTCCGGAGACAGAACATGATGTTGTTTTCCTCGTTTCTTGCCGGGATGATAATGCTTACCGTAACAGAAGGATTTTTTTCAGGTTTTTGAAAATACATCATAAAAAACCATCCCAAAGTAAATACCAGAACTATCAGGTAATAAGCAAAACCTATTGAAAGAAAAAGTATTAATACCCAGGTTGGAATTTCCATAAATCTGCAATTATTTACGGATAAATTTGAGCTGGTAAACGAAAAATGTTCCGACCAAAGCTGGTAAAGCAATATTAATAAGCCAAAGTAGGGTGGATGCTGCAAAAATCCCGGGGTCGGATGCTGTGGCAGCAGTTCCAACCTGGGTAAAATAAAAATCAAAAATGAACAAAGCTACCGACCCCCTTACTCCCAATTCGGTAAGGGCAATAGTAGGAATGGATGCCATAATCAAATAAATAACGGAAATAAGTAACAATGCGGAGCAAAACGAAACCGGAATTGCAAACATCTGCAGCAGCAGATAAAATTGCATACTGAAAATGAAATAACGTATTGCACTATATAATAATATTTTACTTAATTCTTTCGTCGAAAAAGAAGCAAAAACATGTAGATGCTTCATGGCTTTTTTTATCCAGGCTCTGCGATACCGTAATCGTATATTTGCTAATAATGAAACATGAAAATACAAAAATAAAAGGCATATAAATGATAGAATCATCATGAAAATAAACCCGTATCCAGCATATCCGAATAAATACATTTCGGGATGAAGGAAACTAAAAACAAACACGGTTAACCCTATAAGCCCGGCAAGCAATGTTACCAGTAATTGGCTCATACTACCAACTATGGTACACAATATCCCTTCCCAACGGTTGGCGGTTTCGAAGACAAACACCCGTCCGAAGTATTCTCCTATCCTGTTTGGGAAAAAAGAACTTACGGTTATGCCGGTAAAAACAGCTTTATATGATTTTAAAAAACTAACTTTTTCAATTTTTTTGACAAGAAATTTCCATTTCAGGGCTTCAATACCCCAGTTTACCAGCATGAGTAAAAAGAGGAAGGATAAACTTTTGTAAAAAACCTCGTCCTGGAAATGCTCTGAAAACGTATTCCATAAGTTTCTGATATCACTTTTATGAAATATACGAAAGTAAATAAAAGCATATGCAACAGCTATTATCAATAATCGCAGTGCAATGTTCAGGGTTTTGTGTAATTTTGTTTTCTTGTTTACAGGCATCTTTACAAAAATAAAAACATTTTATGAATGCAGAGCGTATTATTTTGGGAATTGACCCTGGGACTACCATTATGGGATATGGGATTATCCGTATAAATGGGAAAAAACTTCAAATGATTGCATTGGATGTTTTAAAATTGGATGCAACGACAACCCACCTCGACAAACTCAAGAAAATTTTTGAAACCACTTTGCATCTTATTGATACATATTTGCCTGATGAGTTAGCCGTGGAAGCTCCTTTCTTCGGGAAAAATGTACAAAGTATGTTAAAACTCGGTAGGGCACAGGGAGTAGCTATGGCTGCAGCGTTGTATCGCTCGATCCCTGTCTATGAATATTCTCCCCGTAAAATCAAACAATCTATTACCGGTAAGGGTAATGCTTCGAAAGAGCAGGTGGCGGCTATGCTTTGCCAGCTTTTAACTTTTACAACCCAGCCTAAATATCTCGATGCAACCGACGGCTTGGCAGCTGCAGTTTGTCATGCTTTTCAGCAGAATGCAGGAAATGAATCTGTTAAATACAGCGGATGGAAAAGTTTTCTTGCTCAATATCCTGAAAAGTGCACCTCCGGCTGAAAATTGCACTTTTTACATGAGTTTTTGAAATGCCTGCCACCAGCGATTGGGTATATCGTTATTACAGGCAGCCTGATAATCGGCATAGGAACAAGCAACAATATAATGTCGTTCGTATTTTTTCCTGTTGTCTTCCACGCAGTTAACCTCCATCCACCATCGGTCGCTTTTTTTACTCTTGTAAAAAATTATGCCTTCAGGATAATCGTTAAGGGTAACAATATATTTTATAAACTTGTCGCTGTCTAAAGCAGGATTCTCGTTTTTCCGGCTACAATATCCTTCGATAAAATACCAAATCATATGTGCTGTTAAGTGGGCAGTTTGCCCGTTTTTATCTAATAAAGGATTTATTTCGAAAAAACCGATTGAACTGATTTTATCGCTCAATCCAGCGTAACGTACTATTTGACAAAGCTCTTCACCATAAAAACCATGTGGGGAGGTATTCCCGTTACCGGGGGCATCGCTCATCCGTACTGAAGAAATATCTATGCTCAGTATATCTGCATCCCTGACTACAGGTTCGGTTTCTGCAATATTATCTCTTACTTTTCCAAGGCGATACGTATCGAAAAACAGATTTTTCATCAATTTTATCACATCTTGTTCCACAAAGTAGGTCTGATAACCGATATTGGTATAATTAAATAAATAGTTTGGCTGTTGTAAAATAATTTTACTCAAATAGGAATGTGAATCTATTTCTCCTTCTGTTTCTGCCAAATCAAAACCAGAATCAATGGAGACAATATTAATGATTTGATTCAATATTGTATATGCATTATAACATGCGTAAGTAATGTCATGGCTTCCTCCTATTATTATTGGAATTATTTTGTTTTTCATCAATTCTGCCATTACGGCACTTACTGCAAAATAGGTATCATCCAATGCATATCCATGTTTAATATTTCCCAGATCGGCAATCCGGCAATGCTCCCAGCCAGGGTAAAGGGAATATAAAAACCGGCGCACAAAATCGGGAGCATCGGCACAACCGCTATTGTTCACGTTTGCACGGTCTTCTTTAACCCCAATTATTGCAATATCAATATTTTCAATATTGGGAAACGATGCTATTTCCGTATGTATCTGTATCAGATTTCCGAACTGTTTTTGGTTGGTTTTTTCTTGTATTTCTACCAAAGAAGTATCAACAGGTTCAAAATATACCGAAATATCCATAGGATTCATAATTATTTTTTTATCTTTGTTTTTGTTGCTGGCTTTAGGGATTTTTTATTTTTCTTGGATTCGGTTTTCTGTTGTGTTCCAGTAATCTGCAGACAATCATCAAGGGTTAATGTTTCAGGATCAGTGCCTTTGGGTATCTTAAAGTTATTTTTTCCGAACGAAATATAAGCGCCCCATCTTCCTTTTTGAATTTTAATATCAGGATTTTCAGCAAAAATTTTTATTATTTTTTCCGAATCTGCTTTTCTTTTTTCTTCAATAAGCTCTATTGCGCGTTCCACGGTTATGGTGGAAGGGTCGTCAGTTTTTTTCAGAGAATAAAATGCTGATTTATGCTTTACATAAGGACCAAATCTACCTATTGCAACAAGAAGTTCCGAATCTTCATACTTTCCTATACTTTTGGGGAATTGAAAAAGATCGAGAGCTTCTGTTAGGGTGATGGTTTCTATGCTTTGCCCTTTTTTAAGTCCGGCAAAACGGGGTTTTTCTTCATCTTCGGTTTCACCAATCTGGATTATTGCGCCGTAACGTCCTAATTTAGCATATACGTTCTTCCCGCTGGCGGCATCAGTTCCCAGTAATTTTTGTCCTTTTACCTTCTCCGAAACCTTCAATGTTTTTTCCACTTGTTGATGAAACGAATGGTAAAAATCATAGAGCATTTCATTCCAATTTTTATTTCCGGAAGCTATTTCATCGAATTCCAGTTCGACATTTGCCGTAAAATTGTAATCAATAATATTTTCAAAATATTGTAAAAGAAAGGCATTTACAAGGTTACCTATGTCGGTAGGGAAAAGTTTTGTTTTTTCGTACCCAACTTTTTCACTTTTGGTCTTACTTGTAATTTTTTTATTTTTTAGTACAATGTATTTGTATTCTCTTTCAAAACCAACGCGATCTTCTTTTACGACATATTCTCTCTTCTGGATGGTAGAAATGGTAGGCGCATAGGTTGAAGGACGACCAATACCCAGTTCTTCCAGTTTTTTCACAAGACTGGCTTCGGTATAACGGAAAGGTTGTTGTGAAAATTTTTGTTCTGCTATCATCTGTTGCAACGTCAGTTGTTCGCCTTTTGCAACCGGAGGAAGGGTGTTTTTTTGGTTTTCAGCAGTATCTTCGTCGTTTGATTCCGTATATACCTTTAAAAACCCATCAAACAAGATAACTTCGCCCTTTGCGATAAATTTTTCTTTTCTTGTAGAGATGTCAATGGTAACATTGGTTTTCTGAATTTGGGCATCGCTCATTTGTGAGGCGATGGTGCGTTTCCATATCAGGTCGTAAAGCCGTTTTTGGAGCAAATCGCCTTCTATTTCGCTTTTTTCGAGATAAGTAGGTCTGATGGCTTCGTGTGCCTCCTGTGCCCCCTTCGATTTGGTTTCGTATTGCCTGGTTTTAACATAATTTTCCCCAAACAACCTGCCGATTTCTTTTTTGGCTGAATCGAGAGCAAGGTTTGAAAGGTGTACTGAATCGGTTCTCATATAGGTAATTTTTCCCGATTCGTATAATTGTTGGGCAACCCGCATGGTTTGGGCAACCGAAAAGCCCAACTTACGGCTGGCTTCCTGCTGTAGAGTTGAGGTGGTAAAAGGCGGAGCCGGGGATTTTTTCGAAGGTTTGGTTTCGATTTCTGCAATAACGAATCCGGCTTCTTTACACGATTCAAGAAAAGCAACTGCTTCTTCATTTTGTAAAAATCGTTTATTCAGTTCGGCATTCAGTTGAAATAACTTTTCAGAATGTACACCTTCAAAAATTGCAGTTATACGGTAGGAATCAACAGATACAAACTCCCTGATTTCAGTTTCTTTTTCCGCTATCAGGCGTACGGCTACCGATTGTACCCTTCCTGCTGAAAGCGCCGGTTTTACTTTTTTCCATAATAAGGGTGATAATTCGTAACCAACCAGTCGGTCGAGAACACGACGGGCTTGTTGTGCATTTACCAGATCGTAATTTATATTTCTTGGATTTTCAATGGCATTTGCAATTGCTGTTTTTGTAATTTCATGAAAAACAATGCGTTTGATTTTCGATTTTTCCAGCGAAAGCGCTTCGGTAAGATGCCAGGCAATGGCTTCTCCTTCCCGGTCTTCATCGGAAGCAAGCCATACCGTTTCAGAATTAGTTGCAATTTTTTTGAGCTCATTCACCATTTTGAGCTTTTCTTCCGGGATTTCGTACCTGGGCAGAAAACCATTTTCAACATCTATGCTTAATTGATTTTTATAAAGATCGCGAATATGTCCGTAACTTGATTTTACAAGAAATTCCTTGCCTAAAAAACCTTCAATGGTTTTGGCTTTTGCCGGTGATTCAACGATTACAAGATTTTTAATCATACTTTTTTGAATTGTTTAAATCGGGCGCAAAGGTAAAACAATTAAAAACTGTTTTTCAAAACTATTTGATTGTTAACTGCAATTTAAACCAACTTCTTTAATTTTTATTAATTTTGCCAACCCTTTCCGGAAGCCTATAAGTGGTAATTTTTTCCGGTTTTAATCTTATAATACCATTGAAAACCAATAGAAAACTGTATATTGAAACCTATGGTTGCCAGATGAATTTTTCTGACAGCGAAATTGTGGGCTCTATAATGGCTACCGACGGATTTACTATTGTAGGTCAGCCTAATAATGCTGATGTTATTTTTGTTAATACCTGTTCAATACGTGAAAATGCCGAACAGCGCATTAGAAAGCGTCTCAAGGAATTCCAATTACTGAAAAAGAAAAATCCATCACTCGTTATCGGTGTATTAGGATGTATGGCTGAAAGGCTCAAAAGCCAACTGCTCGAACAAGAACAAATAGTGGATGTTATTGCCGGACCTGATGCCTATCGTGATTTACCTCAATTGTTAAATACATTAGAAAACGGGCAGAAGGCTATGAATGTGATGCTCTCTACCGAAGAAACCTATGCCGACATCAGCCCCGTAAAGCTAAATCCAGGTGGGGTTTCTGCATTTATTTCCATCATGCGGGGTTGCCAGAATTTTTGTTCTTATTGTGTAGTTCCTTATACTCGGGGGAAAGAAAGAAGTAGAAACCCCAATACCATTATTAATGAAGCCCGGGAACTCTTTGATAATGGCTATCGTGAAATAACCCTTCTGGGTCAAAATGTTAACTCATATCACTGGGAAAACCTTTATTTTGCAGGATTGCTGGAAAATGTTGCCCAAATAGATCCCCGATTACGAATACGGTTCACAACTTCGCATCCTAAAAACTTGTCCGATGAATTGTTATATACTATTGCCAGGTACGAAAATATTTGTAAATCCATTCATTTGCCCGTACAATCCGGAAGTACAAGGATACTGAAACACATGAACCGGAAATACACCCGCGAAGAATACATGAATCGTATAGAAGCTATTCGCCGTATTTTGCCTGATTGTACCATTTCTACCGATATTATCTGTGGCTTTTGTTCTGAAACGGAAGAAGACCACAAGGAAACACTTTCTATAATGCAGTGGGTTGCTTTTGATTATGCTTTTATGTTTAAATACTCCGAACGCCCGGATACCCTTGCTGCACGAAGTCTGCAAGATGACGTATCTGAAGAAATAAAAGCCCGCCGTCTCGAAGAAATTATAGCTATGCAACGACATCTTTCGCTCCAAAGCAACAAAAAAGACATTGGGAAAAACTTTTCTGTTTTGGTAGAAGGAACATCCAAACGTTCGGCTACTCACCTTTTCGGACGAAACAGCCAGAATAAAGTTATTGTTTTCCCTTCAGAAACCTTAAAACCAGGGAATTACATCAATGTTATTGTAGCAGATTGTACTGCTGCTACATTAAAAGGAGAAATACTAACGTAAATTTTTTCTAAAAAGTGATTGTGTTGCAAACCTGTGGAGTATTTTTTGCCTTTATAAGAAATTGTTTCCTTAAGGTTGTATTATCAGAAAATTATTTAGCCGTTAGCCGTGAATTTACTGTACCAAAAAAAGCAAATTTTCGCAAAACCCGAGCGAATACGTGCAAATTTGCTACGAATGAAAACTCTTGTGTTTTATTTAAAAAGATGTTTATATTTTTGCACACAATGACAAAAGTGTTTTGAAAGCAACTTACAATTCTGTTGTTTTGTGCATTTTTAATACCTTTGTCCCGCAGTTTAGAAAAACTTATGTTTATATTACTGAAATCTAATTTATGAAGAGAAAATCATTTCCTGAAAAATTTTTAAAGCAAATTTTTTATTTGTGCATTGTCACTCTTGTATTTACATCTTGCATCTCTCAAAAAAAGGTTAGATACCTGCAGGAACAAAGTAAAGAAATCAACACTTCTGGACAAGAGTTTGTGCAGGAAAAAATATTGAGTTACAAGGTTAAAGCAGGCGATAACCTTTATGTCAGGGTTACAAGCCTTGACCCCAAAACGTATACTTTTTTTAATGGTGAGGCAAGCACAACTTATTCTTCAGGTTACTACATGAGCAGCGAATCAAGCGTTTATTTTAGCAGCTATGTAGTAAACGATTCAGGTTACATTGATTTTCCTATTATCGGTAAAATAAAAATAGGTGGGCAAACAATTGAACAGGTAAAAAGTACTATTCAGTCAGAAGTAGATGAATATCTAATGCAAACCAATGTAATAGTAAAACTTGCCAATTTTAAAATTACCGTTCTCGGCGAAGTTCAGCGCCCGGGTAAATTTCTTATTTATCAGGATTACATCAATATTTTTGAAGCTATCGGCTTAGCCGGCGATTTGAAAACTTTTGCCCAAAGAAATAAAATAATTTTGGTTAGAGAAACAGAAAAAGGCTCAAAAGTATTTAATGTTGATATTACAAAAAAAAATGTTTTAGAATCTGAATACTATTATCTAAAACCCAATGATATTGTATATGTACAACCGATGAATTCAAAAACATGGACATTTGAATCATTTCCCTATGCAGTTGTACTTTCAACCCTTACAACCACTTTGTTAATTTTACAATATTTTAAATAGTAAATACATTAATACAAAATTACCGTGGATAATATAAAAGATTTTTCTCAGCAAAAACAAGAGTCTGTTGATTACAAAGCGTTATTTTTTAAGTTTTATAAATATTGGTATTTCTTTATCATTACCATTTTCATAGCGTTGCTTATAGCGTTCCTTTTTAACAAATACACCAAACCGGTGTACAAAGTTTCCACCACTGTGTTGGTACAGGACGATAAAAAAAACTCCACCATGGATCCTGGACAATTATTTGAGGGTTTCGGATTGTTTACATCAAAGAAAAATCTTGAAAACGAAATAGGTATATTAAAATCATATGCCCTTACCAGCCGTACCGTCAAATCACTTCCGTTTGGTGTTTCTTATTTCTCGGAAGATAATTTTATTACCGAGGAATTGTATACCAAAAGCCCTTTTTCTGTTGAATACGATTCTGCATATCCCCAAGCAGTAGGATTGCGATTTAATATTACTTTTTTATCCAATACCAAGTACAAGCTCGTAGCCGAAGGCGAAAACATTCCCCTTTACGATTTTAAAAATTACAAACCCATTGAAAATAAAAAAATTGAAAAAATAAATCTCAATAAAACATATATCGTAGGAGAACCTGTAAAATTCGGTTTTTGTAATTTTAAAGTTAATCTTACCAACCATTTTTCCTCGGGTGAATTTATTGGAAAAAAAATGTTCTTTTTGTTCAACGATCTTGAATCGGTGATAAATACTTTTAAATCTTTTGAAATTGAACCTATTAATAAAGAAGCTTCCATCATTGAAATCACACTCAAGGGTAGCAATATTGAAAAATCTGTTGATTTTTTGAATAGCTTAACAGAAGTGTATATAGACCGAGGTTTGGAAAAGAAAAATAAAATAGCCATTAATACTATTTATTTTATTGATTCTCAATTAAAAGGCATGACAGATTCCCTTACTTCAACCGAAAATACCCTACAAAACTTCCGTACAAAGAATGAAGTAATGAATTTTGACTTTCAAACACAACAGATTTTTGAAATCATGAAAAATTTGCAGGATCAAAAGGCAGTATTGATAGTTAAGTCAAAATATTACGACAATCTTAAAGAATACATCTCAAAAAATAAAAATAACATAGATGATATTGTTGTGCCATCTTCCATGGGAATTGAAGACCCGATATTGAGCCAGTTGATTATTGAAATTACCAAATTATATGATGAAAGAACAGAAATTTTAGCTCATTCAAGCGTAAAAAACCCCTATGTTAGATCTATTGATAACAAGATAAATAACACAAAAGCAAATATTCTTGAAAATATTAAAAATATAGTCAACACTTCAAAAATCAGTATAAAAGATATTGATTCCCGTATTAATTCTCTCTCAGCACAAATTAATAAACTTCCCCGTACCCAACGTGAATTGTTTGGCATAGAACGTAAATTTAAACTTAACGATGAAATCTATACCTATTTGATGCAGAAACGCTCCGAAGCTGCCATTGCAAAAGCCTCAAACCTTGCCGACAACGAAGTGATTGATGCTGCACAAAATCTCGGTGAAAATACAACTCCCGTATTTCCCAAAAAATCCCTGAATTATATCATTGCATTACTGCTTGGCATCGTTCTTCCTGTTTTATATATTTTGGGTAAGGATTATTTCAATGATAAAATTATCGAACGTAAAGACATAGAAAACATTACTAAAATACCCATTTTAGGGCACATAATTCATAATACCAAAGAGAGTAAAATTGTTGTGGCGGAGTCTCCCAAATCCTCCATAGCCGAATCGTTTCGCTCTATACGTACTAATTTGCAATTTATTACTAAGGGCAAAGAAAAAGTTATCATTTTGGTAACTTCTACCATGGTGAGTGAAGGAAAAACTTTTACTTCTATGAACCTTGCATCTATTTTTGCTTTGTATGGACGTAAAACCTTGCTTATGGGTTTCGACTTACGTAAACCTAAAATTTACCAGGACTTTGGTTTAACTAATACGGAAGGTATCAGTTCCTACCTTATTAATAAGAGTAAGTTTGAAAATATTATTCAAGCTTCTCCTATCGAAAACCTCGACATCATGATGGCCGGACCTGTTCCTCCAAATCCTTCCGAGTTAATTGCCAGTGAAAAGGCAAATGAACTTTTTGCTGAGATTAAAAAACATTATGATTTCGTTATCATTGATACTCCTCCTGTTGGTTTGGTAACCGATGCATTCCTCCTGATGAAATATACTGATGCTAACATATTTGTTGTACGACAGAATTATAGTAACAAAAAAGTTTTCGAATCCATTATCCGCGATATTGAGATGCGTAAATTAGAAAATGTAAATATACTTATCAATGATGTAAAACTTACCCGTAGCTCCTATGGCTATGGTTACGGTTACGGTTATGGTTATGGTTACGGCTATGGTTACGGTTATGGTTACGGTTATGGCTACGGTTATGGCTACGGTTATTATTCTGACGACAAAGACCAGGAAAAAACCTCAGGTTGGAAAAAATTGTTTAAAAAAGCATAATCTGAATATTTTTAACCTTTTATATCACCCCGGAATCTAATTACCGGGGTGTTTTGTTTTTAACTAATTTTGTCTGCCAAATATAAAACTACCGATAATAAATGAATCATCCGGCTAAAGACAAGAAAATCATATTCAGAAATCAAAAAGAAACATTATTACAACAAAAGGGAAAAGTAATTTGGCTTACAGGTTTACCTTGCTCGGGAAAAACCACCCTTGCCGTTAGGTTAGAGAAAGAATTGTTTGACAAAGGGTTTTTAATCCGTATCCTTGACGGAGACAACGTTCGTACAGGAATTAATAATAATCTTGGTTTTTCGGAAGCCGACCGGCTGGAAAATATCCGCCGTATTGCAGAGATTTCCAAGCTTTTTGTGGAATGCGGTGTGATTACTATCAATGGTTTTGTAAGCCCAACAGAAAGCTTACGAACGATGGCAAAAGAAATTATTGGCGATGAAGATTTCATCGAGGTTTATGTAAACTCTCCGCTGGAAGTTTGTGAGCAACGCGACGTTAAAGGTATGTATAGGAAAGCACGTGCCGGTATGATTAAAGAATTTACCGGCGTTTCCTCGGTTTTTGAAGAACCGCTGCACGCTGATATTGAAATTCGCACCGATTTGCTCAACATTGAACAATCTGTAATGAAAATTCTTGAATATATTTTGCCCCAAATAAAATATGATAATGTCTGATCGTTATTCTCTTAACCATTTACGCGAATTAGAGTCGGAATCCGTTTTTGTAATACGGGAAGTAGCTGCCCAGTTTGAACGTCCGGCTTTGCTTTTTTCCGGAGGTAAAGATTCCATCGTTCTTACCCATCTTGCTTACAAGGCTTTCTATCCGGCAAAAATTCCTTTTTCCTTGCTGCACATTGATACCGGACATAATTTTGAAGAAACACTGACTTTCCGCGACGAACTGGCAAAAAAATTAGATGCAACCCTGCTCATTGGCTCGGTACAGGAATCTATTGACAACGGCAGATGTGTGGAGGAAACAGGCTACAATGCAAGCCGCAATGTTTTGCAAACGACCACTTTGCTTGATTCTATTGAAAAATATAAATTAGATGCCTGCATAGGCGGTGGCAGACGCGACGAGGAAAAAGCCCGCGCCAAAGAACGTTTTTTTTCGCACCGCGACGAATTTGGACAATGGGACCCCAAAAACCAACGACCCGAACTCTGGAACATCTTCAATGGCAGAAAACGTTATGGCGAACATTTCAGGGTATTTCCTATCAGCAACTGGACCGAAATGGACGTTTGGCAATACATTCTTTTAGAAAATATTGATTTGCCAAGTCTGTATTACACCCACCAGCGCGAAGTATTTTTCCGCGATGGCATCTGGCTGGCAAAGGCTCCTTTTATGAAGTTGAAACCAAATGAAAAATATGAAACCATGCAAGTTCGCTGTCGTACCATAGGCGATATAACCTGCACGGGACTTGTTCCTTCTACCGCCAATACCCTTGAAGAAATTATTGAGGAAATAGCCGCTACTCGCATTACCGAACGTGGAGGACGTTTCGACGATATGCGGTCAGATGCCGCTATGGAAGACCGAAAGAAGGAAGGATATTTTTAAAGCTGTGAGCTTTGAGTTGTGAAAAATTTTTGATTCCCATAGCTCCAAACTCTTAGCTATTTTATTGTAACATGCAAAATTAAGCACAAAGAATGACCAATTTTTCGAGTAAGGGATATTTAGATATGGAACTGTTGCGGTTTACCACCGCTGGTAGTGTGGACGATGGCAAAAGTACGCTGATAGGCCGCCTGCTTTACGACAGCAAATCCATTTTTGAAGATCAGTTGGAAGCCGTCCGGAAAGCAAGCATCCAAAAAGGAAATCAATACATAAACCTTGCACTACTCACCGACGGCTTGCGGGCAGAACGTGAGCAGGGCATCACCATTGATGTGGCTTACCGCTATTTTGCTACTCCGAAACGGAAATTTATCATTGCCGACACCCCCGGACATACGCAATACACCCGTAACATGGTTACCGGTGCTTCTACTGCCCATGCCGCCCTTATCCTTATTGATGCCCGAAATGGCGTTACCGAACAAACCTACCGCCATTCTTTCATAGCCTCCCTGCTGCAGATACCTCACATTATTATTTGTATCAATAAAATGGACCTGGTAGATTACCGGCAAGATGTTTTTAAAAAAATAGAACAGCAATACCGGCAGTTTGCCCAAAAACTCAGTTTGAAAAACCGGATTTTTGTACCCATCAGTGCACTAAAAGGAGATAATGTGGTGGATGCCTCCTCCATGATGCCATGGTACAAAGGAAAAGCTTTACTGCAGGTTTTGGAAAGCATCCCGGTAGAAAATCACATGAACGAAACGGAAGCACGTTTCCCGGTACAATACATTGTCCGACCCATGTCTGATAAGTTCCACGATTACCGTGGCTATGCCGGAAGAATAGCTGGAGGCATTTTCCACAAAGGCGACAAAGTTACCATACTGCCTTCCGGGTTAAACTCCGTTATAAAATCTATTGATGTTTGCGGCAAGCAGCTACAGGAAGCCTTTTCGCCCATGTCGGTTGCCCTTACGTTGGAAGACGACATTGACATAAGCCGGGGAAATATGATTGTAAAACAAAACGAGCTTCCTCGTAGCGGGCAGTACCTGGAAGCGATGCTGTGTTGGATGAACCCAAAACCTATGCACCTGAACGGCAAATATGCCCTGAAACATACTACCGCCGAAGTGCGTTGCATCGTGAAAGATATCATTTATAAAGTAAACGTAAACACATTGGAAAAACAGGAAAGCGATGGTGCCCTGCAGATGAACGACATTGCACGGGTAGCCTTACGCACCACCCATCCACTGTTTTACGATGCATATACCCGCAACCGGATTACCGGAAGCTTAATCATGATAGATGAAGCTACCAATGAAACCGTAGGGGCAGGGATGATCATATAGCAACAATATTCAACAAACAATCTCCAATTTTCAAAAGCCAAACTGTCAAGTTATTTTAGGACTAGAAACACTCCCGATACATCTTTAGTAAAGCTTCTGTCTGCCATTAGGACGCTAAGATAAAGGAAAGAGAGTTACGGTTTAATTTCAAACCAGGAAGAAAGAAGAGATAAAAAAAGAGGAACATAATTATATGTCTCTTTTTTCGTATAAAATTCTGTTATATTGCTGCCTGGAACTGTCGCAGGAAGCGTAGATCATTTTCAAAATACAAACGGATATCTTTAATATTATAAAGCAGAAGCGTCATTCTTTCAATGCCTATGCCAAAGGCATATCCTGTATATTCCTTACTATCAATTCCGCAATTTTCCAGCACGTTGGGATCCACCATTCCGCAACCGAGAATTTCTACCCATCCGGTATATTTACAGATATTGCAGCCTTTGCCGCCACAGAAACAGGAAATATCCATTTCGGCAGAAGGTTCGGTAAACGGAAAATACGAAGGACGCAGGCGAATTTGGGTATCGGCGCTGAACATCTCTTTTGCAAAATACAACAGGGTTTGCTTCAGGTCGGCAAACGATACATTTTTATCAACATACAAACCCTCCACCTGATGAAACTGGCAGTGCGAACGGGCGGAGATAGCTTCGTTGCGATATACCCTTCCGGGGAAAATAGCCCTGATGGGCGGTTTCTGACTTTCCATCACGCGGATTTGCACGTTGGAAGTATGGGTGCGCAAAAGAATATCGCCATGTATATCATCTGTTTTCCGGATGAAAAATGTGTCTTGCATGTCGCGGGCGGGATGTTCGGGCGGGAAGTTGAGGGCAGAGAAATTATGCCAGTCGTCTTCAATATCCGGTCCTTCTTTTACTACGAACCCAATATGACTGAAAATATCAATCATTTTACTGCGTACCAACGAAATAGGATGCCTTGAGCCGGGTGCATAAAATTCGGCGGGAAGGGTGAGGTCAATGCCTGATTTTTCTGTGTTTTTTTCTTCAAATGTTTCTTTATAAGCATCTATTTTCTCCTGTGCCTTAATCTTAAGTTGGTTCAGCAGCATGCCTGTTTCCTTGCGCAATTCTGAAGACACGATCTTAAACTCATCGAATAAAGCAGAAAGCAAGCCTTTTTTTGCCAGGTACCTGATACGGAACTGCTCGAGTTGTTCGGCTGTTTGGGGTTTGAAATCCGCTATTTCTGCCAATAGGTTTTGAATTTTTTCTTTCATCAGGTAATTATTCAAGTATTGTTATCGCCATTTTCACCTCTTTCAGGGGCTTGTTATTTTTATCAACGGGTTGTTCGGCAATGATGTCCACCACTTCCATTCCCTGTACCACCTCACCAAACACGGTATAGGCGTAATCAAGGTGGGGCGAACCACCTTGCGTTTTGTAAATATTTCTTTGTTTAGCAGTATATTTTTTCCCGTGCATTTGTTCGAACCGGTCGAGTTCAGCATCGGTAAATGTTCTTCCAAATAATTTAGTTGTATTAACATGCGGTTTAGCCTTGCTATTGGTTGTGTCCATTGTTACAGGAAACCGTAAATTCCCCTGCACTATGTAAAACTGCGAACCCGAGGAACTTCGTTGAGGATTTACCTGGTCGGGGGTACGGGCGGCGCAAAGGGCTCCCCGCTTATGAAAGAGGGTGTCAAAAAGTTCGGCAGGCACGGTATAACCTGGGTCTTCCTTGCCATTTCCGCCACGTCCGCCCTGTATCATAAATCCTTTTATCACCCGGTGAAAAATTGAACCGTTATACCAGCCCTGCTTTGCATTTTTTATAAAATTGTCGCGGTGCAAGGGAGTTGCATTGTACAATACGGCAACGATATCACCATAGTCAGTGTGAATTTTTATTTTGGTAAGCTTCTCCTGTGGGTCTTGTGAAAAAGCAATAACAGGAAGTAATATTATTATACAAAAAAAAGCTAAAACAATTTTTTTCATTTGTCGGAATATGATTATGCTTTTGGATTAGAAAATTAATTAAGAACTTTAACGGTCATTTTCACGTCTTTAGTGGGACGGTCGTTCATTCCGGTTTGTACGGCAGCAATTTTATCAAGGACATCCAATCCATCAATTACTTCACCGAATATGGTATAATTTCCGTCGAGAAAAGGGGTTCCGCCCTGGGTAGTATAATAAAAACGTTGTTTTTCGGTAAACTTCAGAGGTGGGGTTTTGGCATATTCAGCTTCAACTTTGGGAGTGAAATCGGTCAGTAATTTTTTAAAGGCTATGGTGTCCTTTTCTTGTTGCAATTCAATGAATGTTGCCTTAATGGAAACATTTTCGGGCAGTTGTAACAATTTTTCGAAAATATTTTGTTTTCTGCGCATGTTCAGTTCCTGTTCCATCTGTTCCAGTTCTTCTGGTGTAAACACTTTTCCCTGCACAATATAAAATTGCGAACCGGAAGATTTTTTCCCTGGATTTACATTGTCGCCTTCGCGGGCAGCAGCAATTACGCCTTTTTTATGGATAAGAGTATCAATGATTTCGGCAGGAAGGTCGTAGCCGGGTCCTCCGTTGCCCAACATGGCTTCGGGCTTTGCATTTTTTGAATCCGGATCACCGCCCTGTATCATAAATTTCTTGATAACACGATGAAATAAAGTACCATCGTAAAATTTTTCTTTGGTAAGTTTAATAAAATTATCGCGATGCTTGGGGGTTTCGTCGTATAGCCGTACTATGATGTCGCCATATTCAGTGCTTATCATCACGGTGTTTTTGGGATATTTTTTGGCACAGGAAGCCAATACCAAAACGATTGCAATTAAGAGAAACGATTTTTTCATTTGTAAATAATTTAATTAACAGGGCTTGCAAAAGTACCAAAATTTATAAAAAGAGAAAAGTGGATAATTTTCGTAATATTTACCCAGGAATGATTAAATTTACATCAAAAAAACATGGCTGAAATTCACACAACCGGAAAAGAAGGAGAAAACCTTGCGGTGGAATTCTTGAAAGCAAAGGGGTATAAAATTCTTGCCACCAACTGGCATTTCGGGAAGATGGAAATTGACATTGTAGCGCAGGATAATGATTTTATTGTTTTTGTAGAAGTAAAAACACGACATTCCACGCTATACGGGGAGCCTGAAAATGCTGTAAACAGAGATAAACAACGCTTCCTGGTACGGGCAGCCCAGGCTTTTATCGAGATAAAAAAAATAGAATGGGAAGCACGTTTCGACATCGTTTCGGTAATTTTTTCCTCCACCGGGCACAATATCAATCATATTCCCAACGCTTTTTATCCTACCTTACAGTAAAACTTCACTTTTTTGCGCCCCGTTTTTTGCGAATCATACTTCTTTCCGGGTTAGACATTGTTGATACTGTTTTTGTTGTGGTTGCAAGTTTGTTAGCACCAGAATTTGCTTTATTTTTTCATTGTTAAACCAATAGCAAAATTTAGAGCATCTTGTTCAGGAACAATTAAAATCACTGCAAGCTGAAATCCGGGTTTTACAAAAACGAAATGCATTCTTCGAATTGGGAAAAACAACACCTTAAAGAGGGAAAATCCCTGCTTATAAAATAACCTCTTGCTACCGCCTGACATATCCAGCCATTCTGCTAACCTCTGTTTCCCAAAATCTATTACATTTGCAATCCTGTTTTTTGCCCTTCTGTTTTTAGATAACATTACTGAAAACAAGGCAATAAACCACTAATTCCAATTTTTTAACCCCCAATTCCTTTTGCAAAGTGGATTATAATTTTAACGAAGTAGAAAAAAAATGGCAGGAATACTGGCTCGCCAGCAAAACCTTTAATGCCAAAACCGATTCTGATAAACCCAAATTTTATGTACTCGATATGTTTCCTTATCCTTCGGGAGCAGGGCTGCACGTCGGGCATCCGCTCGGATACATTGCTTCCGATATTTATGCACGTTACAAACGCTTGAAAGGCTTTAATGTGCTGCATCCCATGGGCTACGATGCCTATGGATTGCCGGCAGAACAATATGCCATCCAAACAGGCCAGCATCCGGCTATCACCACCGAAGTTAATCTTGCCCGCTACCGCGAACAGATGGATAAAATCGGGTTCTCCTTCGATTGGGATCGCGAAGTACGTACCTGCGACCCGGATTATTACAAATGGACACAATGGACTTTTATTCAGCTTTTCCATTCGTGGTTTGATAAAGATTTGCAGAAAGCACAGCCCATCAGCCGGTTGGTAGAGGTTTTTGAAAAAGAAGGCAACGCCGGCGTACATGCTGCCTGTAGTGAAACGCCACAGTTTACTCCGGAAGAATGGAAAGCAAAAACCGAAAAGCAACAGCAGGAACTGCTTATGAACTACCGCCTTGCTTATTTAGCCGATACCATGGTAAACTGGTGCCCCGAACTGGGAACTGTGCTTGCCAACGACGAAGTTAGCGAAGGTTTTTCTGTACGTGGCGGCCATCCGGTGATCCGGAAAACCATGAAACAATGGTCGCTTCGCATTACTGCCTATGCCGAACGTTTGCTTAATGGTTTAAACGATATTGACTGGTCCGATTCCATCAAAGAAATACAAAAAAACTGGATTGGTCGTTCCGAAGGTGGAAGCATTAATTTTCACCTCCCCCTGACCCCCTCCAAGGGAGGGGGAAGTCCCCGGTATTACACGACAGATCCTTTAACATGGTCAACTTCTGTTGTAAATGCTCAGGAAATGAGAAAAAATCCAACGGAAGCAGAAGCCATCCTCTGGAATTATTTAAAAGCAAAACAAACAGGTTATAAAATACGCCGCCAACATCCAATCGTAAATTACATTGCAGATTTCGTTTGCATCGAAAAGAAATTAATAATTGAAGTTGATGGTGGAATTCATGAGCAAACAAAAGAAGAAGACGAAGAAAGAACCAAAGTTTTAAACGAATATGGCTTTTCTGTCATTCGTTTTAAAAACGAAGAAGTAATCGGAAACATAGAAGATGTCGTTCAAAAAATTAAGTACGAACTTTCTAAGAAGAAAGTCCTCCCCTTTGGGGAGGATTCAGGAGGGGTGATTGAAATATTTACTACTCGTCCTGACACCATTTTTGGTGCTACCTTTATGGTTTTAGCTCCGGAACACGAACTGGTGGATAAAATTACTACACCCGAATGCCGCGAAAAGGTGGATGCGTATGTAAACTTGGCAAAAAACCGCTCCGAACGCGAACGCATGTCGGAAGTGAAAAAGGTAAGTGGTGAATTTACCGGCGCTTATGCCATTAATCCTTTTACCGGAAAATCTATTCCCATCTGGATTGCCGACTATGTGCTGATGGGTTACGGAACCGGCGCCATCATGGCTGTGCCGGCTCACGACAGCCGCGACTTTGCTTTTGCACGCCATTTCAATTTGCCCATCATCCAGGTTATCAGCAAGCCGGGCGAAGAGCCTACCAACCCTGCCACCTGGGACGAATCGTATGATTCCAAAGAAGGTATCTGCATCAACTCCGGTTTCATCACCGGGATGAAGGTGAAAGATGCCATCCATGCCATTCTCCGCAAAGCGGAAGAAAAGGAAATTGGTACCGGACAGGTAAACTACCGGCTCCGCGATGCTATTTTCAGCCGACAGCGTTACTGGGGTGAGCCATTTCCCATATATTACAGGTATGGAATGCCTTACACTCTTCCGGAAAGTGAACTTCCGCTTCGCCTTCCCGAAGTGGATGCCTATCTGCCTACCGAAAGCGGCGAACCTCCGCTTGCCCGCGCCAAAAACTGGACATACAATGGTTATCCTTTAGAAACCAACACTATGCCTGGTTTTGCCGGAAGTAGTGGCTACTACCTCCGCTACATGGATCCCCGCAACAACGAAGAATATTTTTCCAAAGAAGCCGTAAATTACTGGCAAAATGTAGATTTATACATTGGAGGTGCCGAGCATGCTACCGGGCACCTTATTTACGCCCGTTTCTGGAATAAATTTCTGAAAGACCTCGGACTTTCTGTTGCTGAAGAACCGTTTAAAAAATTAGTCAACCAGGGAATGATCCAGGGACGTTCCAGTTTTGTTTATCGTGTAAACGGAACCAACCAGTTCGTTTCCTTCAATCTTAAAAAAGATTACGAAGTACAGCCTTTACATGTGGATATCAACATCGTAGATAATGACGTCCTCGATATTGAAGCTTTTAAAAAATGGCAGCCACAGTTTGCCGATGCCGAATTTATTCTCGAAAATGGAAAATACATCTGTGGCTGGGAAGTGGAAAAGATGTCGAAATCGAAACACAACGTTCAGAATCCGGATGATTTAATCGAGAAATACGGTGCGGATACGCTCCGGATGTACGAAATGTTTCTCGGTCCGGTGGAGCAATCAAAACCATGGGATACCAAGGGAATTGAAGGCGTTTTCCGCTTCATCCGCAAGTTCTGGAGACTTTTTCATGATGCAGACAACAACTTCTGCGTAAGCAATGAACAGCCTACCACCGCCGAATTGAAGGTGCTTCACAAAACCATTCAGAAAATCCAGGACGACATCGAACGGCTTTCATTCAATACCGGTGTGAGTACCTTCATGATCTGTGTAAACGAACTTTCCGACCTGAAATGTAACAAACGTGCCATCCTTCAGGATCTGGTAGTGCTGATTTCACCTTATGCACCGCATATCGCCGAGGAACTCTGGCAGTTGCTTGGCAACCAGCCCAGCGTGGTTTATGCCCGCTTCCCGGAATTTAACCCCGCGCTGATCGTGGAAAACAGTTTTAACTATCCGGTTTCTTTCAATGGGAAAATGCGTTTTTCGCTCAGTCTTCCGGCAGACATGCCTGTGCAGGAAGTGGAAAAAGCTGCTCTTTCGGCTCCCGAAGCCGCCCGATGGCTGGAAGGCAAAACACCCAAAAAGGTGATTGTGGTTCCTAAAAAAATTATAAACATTGTGATTTAACGCTTGTTGCCGGGAGTTTGGTGCAATTAGTTATGATAATAATTGATTATGTTTTACCGTTTGTTACTGATGATAATCATTAGAATTTATCCGATAATTCGTAATTCGTAATTCGTAATTCGTAATTAATTTCCTTTGCTTTTAAACTCTCCCAGTTCCGGTTAAACCGTAATCTGTCAGGTTTTTAAACCCGTAATTTGTAATTTTTAATTCGTAATTGATTCCCGTAATTGATTTTACTTTGGAACGCTTTTTGATTTCTTTTTTATGTAAATTTGACAAATGAGAAATATTCTGTTCACCGGGCTTTGGATTTTACTGTTTTTATCACCTCTCATTGTTTTTCCCCAAACTTATCGCACTGTAAAAAATGATGCCTTCAAACGAGGTGAAAAATTTACCTTCCGCGTTTATTACGATTCGTTTATCACTGGTAAAGTAACTGCCGGTTCTGCAACTCTCGAAGTTACCCAAACCCAGAAACCATTCTACAACCGCAATACCTATCACGTTGTGGGTGTTGGAAAATCTGCCAAATTTTTCGACTGGTTTTTCAAAGTAAACGACCGCTTCGAAACATATTTCGACGAAGAATCTTTTGCTCCTTATTATTTCGTACGGCGAACTCGCGAAGGCGGTTATACCATAGATGACGATGTTTACTTCCGACATTTGAACAATACTGCCAGAAGCCGCAAAAACATTACCCCCGTCCCTGTCAATGTTCAGGATATCCTTTCTGCTTATTACTTTGCCCGTACTCTCGATATTTCAAATTTATCTCCCGGAGATTATATTAAAATACCCTTTTTCCTCGACGATACTACTTATGTGTCGGCTATTCAATATGTGGGAAAAGAAATCGTTAAAACTTCACTCGGTAAATTTCGTTGTCTTAAACTCAAACCTATGGTTGCTACCGGCGAAGTCTTCAGCAATCCCTATCCCATGACCCTTTGGATTTCCGATGATAAAAACCGTATTCCCATACTTGGGCAATCGGCAGTGGTGGTCGGAAATGTTAAAATGGAACTGATAAATTTTTCAGGACTTTCAAATCCTTTTACTTCAAAAATTAAATAATACCATGAAATCAAGGCTCATTATTCTTTTTATTTGTTTGCCCATTTTTGTTTTTTCTCAGAAATTTAATTACGAAAAACAATGGGAAAAGATTGATTCTCTCGATAATGCAGGTCTTCCCAAATCGGCGTTGGAAATTGCAAATTCCATTTACAAAAATGCAAAGGCAGAAAACAATGCTCCGCAACTGGTAAAATCCGTTGTTGCCAGGCTGAAATATTCTTCCGATTTTGAAGAAAATGCGCAGGAGAAAAATATTCAGATGCTTCAGCAGGAAATTGCTGCCAGCACCTTTCCGGTAAACAATATTCTGCATTCCATGCTGGCGGAAGTGTATTGGAATTATTACCAGGATAACCGCTATCTGATTTTGAACCGGAGTGTTACTATGAATATTAATTCTGAAGATATAAAAACCTGGGATTTGCAAAAGTTTGTCCTCGCCGTAACGTCCGAATTCCAGCTTTCGTTGCAGAAACCGGCTGAATTGCAAAAAATTCCACTCAAACTGTACGATCCCATCATGGAAAAGCAACAGGATTCCAAGAAATACCGCCCAACACTTTACGATTTCCTTGCTCACCGGGCCGTCGATTGTTTCATGAACGACGAAACCGGTCTTACCCAGCCGGCTTACAAATTTGAACTCGCAAATACCGATTTTTTTAAACCCGTCAGCGATTTCATAAAACTGAATATCACCACTAAGGATACGCTTTCGCTGAAATTCCATGCGTTGCAGATTTTGCAGGAAATTCTTTGTTTCCACCTGAACGACGCCGATCCTACGGCTTTGGTGGATGCCGACCTCAAACGTCTTGATTTTGTTTACCAAAATGGAACCATGGAAGGCAAGGACAGTCTCTACCTCGAAAGTTTAAAAAATCTTTTAAACAGGGTTTCTTCTCATCCTGCTTCTGCAGACGTGTACTTTACCCTTGCCAGCCAGTGGAATGGAAATGGAAATAAATATCAGCCTCTTGAAGATGAATCGCACAAATGGGACAGGAAGGAAGCTTTGAAATATTGCGACGAAGCCATTCAGAAATTTCCGGAAACGGATGGGGCAAAGAAATGTAAAATTTTAAAAACAAATATTTTAGATGCCAGCCTGGAACTTGTTACCGGAGAAGCCAATGTCCCGGAAAAACCTTTTTTAGGTTTGCTGACGTATAAAAATACCGGGGAAGCCTTTATCCGCATCGTTCGCCTTGATGGCCGGGAAGATGAAAAAGTGATGGAACCTAAAGATGAGCTGAAAAAATACCTGAAAATGACGGTGGAAAACCAATTCAGTGTAAAACTTCCCGATGACGGCGACTTTCAGTATCATGCTGCAGAAATTAAATTCCCATCCCTGAAAGCCGGAAAATATGCCGTCATCGTTTCAAAAGACAATGGTTTTTCTATAGAGAAAAACACTATTATTTTCAATACGTTATGGATTACCAACATCAGTTATATAAGTCAGAATACAAATAAAAAGAGCCTGAACGTGTATGTTTTGCACCGCGAAGAAGGCCGTGCGCTGGAAAATGTTCAAATCAATGCCAGTTACCGCGAATATAATTACCAGACCAGCAGTTGGAAAAAACAAGCGTTGGGAACCTATACTACCGATAAAAACGGCTTTGCAGAAATTACCGCTCCTGATAAAATGCCGAGTCAGAATAATATTTCTTTGGAATTTATTTCAGGAAACGACAGATTCAATCCCCAAAACTCTTTCTATCTTTCTCAATACAAGCAGGAACGTAATAAGCGCCTGCAAACTTTCTTTTTTACCGACCGCGCCATCTACCGTCCGGGACAAACGGTTTATTTCAAGGGAATCATCATTGAAACCGATGGCATTAGCAATGCCATCAAAACCGGGCAGAAAACCAGCGTAACCTTTTATGATGCCAACGGACAAAAGGTTTCCGCCCATGATTTTACCAGCAACGAATATGGTTCTTTCCAGGGAAGTTTCACCGCACCGTCGTCCGGGCTTACGGGAAACATGCGAATCAGCAACGAGAACGGAAGCACTGAATTTTCGGTGGAAGAATACAAACGTCCGAAGTTTGAGGTAACTTTTGAACCGGTGAAAGGCAGCTACAAATTGGGCGAAACGGTAAGTGTGAAAGGGAAAGCTACCGCCTATGCCGGAAATGCAATTGACAATGCGCAGGTGAGCTACCGTGTGATTCGCCGCACCCATTTTCCGTACTTCGGCTGGTGGTGCAGATGGATTC